>NZ_JFWX01000007.1:0-108049 GCF_000588095.1 Acinetobacter sp. 1130196
CTGCAGAACTGCGTAAAACGTTGACCTATGACCGTGGACGCGAGATGTCAGAACATAAAATACTCGAAGAAGATTTAGGCATAGATGTATATTTCTGTGACCCACATTCACCTTGGCAAAAAGGCACATGCGAAAATATGAATGGTTTAATTAGGCAATATTTACCTAAAGGGATTGATTTAAATCAGGCAGATCAGCATTATTTAAATCAAGTTGCCATGTCACTGAATACTCGTCCTAGAAAGGCGTTAGATTGGCTTACACCATTAGAGAAATTTGCTCAGCTTGTTGATTATCATATGGCTTTTGAAACTGTCGCACCTCATGTTTGAATTCGCCCTTATAATAATTAGCTATTAATAACATTCCGATAAATGGTTAATTTATGAATCATTATTTGAATTTATTATTAAAATAAAAAAAACATTTTTAAAAAAAATATATAAAAGTACTCTTCTATGCACAATTTATAGACATAAAAAAAAGGTCCCATGAGGGACCTCTTATCAATCAAATTAAGCAGTAAATAGGCTTAGTTTAGAGCACTCTCTTTCTTACGATAAAAGACAAAATAGCTGATATAACACAGTAAGATAAAGATAATACAGCAGATAAATCCAACCTGCATAGATGGATCAAACACCATACTGATACAAGTAACTATACAAAATAGCCCACCTACAATTGGAGTAAGAGGGAAAAGCGGAGCAGCGAAACGTAAATCTTTTGCTGTCTTTCCTGACTTATACCATTGTCTACGGAAGTTAAATTGTGAAATACAAATGGCAATCCAAACAACAACCATTGTAAAGGCAGCAACACCTAACAAATTTTTGAAAATTGTTTCTGGTGCAAACTGTTCTGAAAGCAACCCAGGAATAGCACCAAACATCGTCACAATAATGGCAACAATAGGTGTGCCAGATGGTGTAAGTTTAGCGAAAATTTTAGGTAATTGATTTTTTGCTGAAAGCGACCACATCATTCGTGATGCAGCAAATAAACCAGAATTGGCAGCTGAAAGCAGCGCCGTAATAATTACGAAGCGGATAATGTCTTCTGCATACGGAATACCAATATAATTAAATACTGTCACAAATGGACTACTGCTCACATCATTTGCATTAAGACCAGCAAGATGAAATGGAAGCAAAGAACAAATGACAACAATTGTCCCCACAAAGAATATGAGCAAACGCCAAATCGCTGCATTAATTGCCTTAGGTACAGTCTTTGCCGGTTCCTCCGCCTCACCTGCAGCAACTCCAATAAGCTCAGTACCAGAGAAGGCAAAGTTTACAATGAGCATGGTTGTGAAAATTGGGAATAAACCGTGCGGGAACCAACCTTGAGCCGTTAAATTGCTGAATAACGGCGCTGTTTCATGTCCGTGATAAGGAATAAAACCAAAAATTGCCAATAAACCCAAAGTAATAAATACAATAATTGTTATAACTTTAATCAGAGCAAGCCAGAACTCAGATTCAGCAAATAAACGCGTTGAACTAATATTAAGGAAAAAGACAAGACCACCAAAAAACAAAGTCCACGCCCAAACAGAAGTAGATGGAAACCATTCCTTAACCAGCAAAGCTGCGGCAGTAAATTCAGTTCCTAAAGTGGCAGTCCAAGTCAACCAATATAGCCAGGTAATCATATAACCTGTGCCTGGACCAATATAGCGTCGTGCGTATTCACCGAAAGAGCCCGATTCAGGCACATGAACCGCTAGCTCACCAAGACAGAGCATAACGGTGTAGGCAATCAAACCGCCCAAGAAATAAGAGATAATTGCGCCAATTGGGCCAGCTTGAGCAATTACGTCGCCAGACCCTAAAAAAAGACCTGTACCTATGGCACCGCCAAGGGAGATCATCACCAAATGTCGAGTACTCATTGCTCGTTTCAAAGGTGCAGAACTTCCATGTTGCGATGCATCATTATTCCGATAATTTAATGATTGCATATAAAAAAACTGTAACGACAATTTAGTAAAAAATCATTTTAGGAGAAAAAAATAAATATGCAATTATCTTTGAATAGTGAAGCTATTTTAAGCACACCTTCTCAAAACAAATAAAATTGCAATAAAAAACAATTAATTAATAGACTCCAAAGCAATCATTGTATTTTAAACAACCCAACAATATTTCTTTAATTTATATAAAACTAAAAACCATTAATTTTTAAATATAATAATTTTTCGCTTAATTTATCATGGCTACTTTTAGCTCTATCTTTATTTAAAAATTAATCGCATTATTTATTTAAATAATGACTTTTGATTTTATATACAAATAAATTAATAAAAAAATATTTTTTGAGCAAAAAATAAAGCCCAAATTTGAAGATTTGGACTTTATTTAATCAGTAAATTAAAATTAATAACTGGTCAGTACAAATTGTTGCGATGGTTGAACTGAACCTTCAATGTAGTCACAAACGCCTTGTTCATCACAATCTAAATTGAATTGCTTGTAGCTCAATGCAAAAAAATCAGAATATTGTTTAATGACAAACGGACTCATATCCGAGCTTAATGCGTCACCTTGTTTAAATAATTTAATAATTTTTCGGTCATTCATACCTAACAAATAAATTTCATTATTTAATTCAATGTGTGCAACTCCAGTCTGCTCTGCCACGATCGGAATCAGATATGATGTATTTGCGAGCAGCACATCTACAGCATAGCTTTCAAGTTTCAAATTAATTAAATTGAATACCAAGACTGTACCAGAGTGAGTCTGCAAACCTTTTTTATAGCTTGCAGCTTGCTGGATGTACTGAATTTTAATTCCAAGCTTTTGGAAGTCGTGCTCAGTCGCCTGCTTTGTTTTTACAAGACTACGTGTAATGGCTTGCTTGAGCGGGGTATCTAAATAACGCTCATCTAATTGAAAATCATTTTGTCGTAAAATTTTCAATAACATGCTGTCATGATATGTCAGCACATTGGCAAGTACATTACGATAATAGAATTTACTTTGTTTTTTGATTTTACGAACGTGTTGATAGAAATACGTTTCATCAAATTCATGTTCAATAAAATCATGTAAAAGACTTGAACTCGCCAATACAGATAAAGCTTCATGCCCTGTAAAAGGTAAATGAATCGTATGTAAACTTGGCAATAGCTCTTTTATTTTTAAGTAATGTTCGCGATCGACAACAAAGTAAGGATCATAAACAATAATATATTCACGACTTGCATCTACATCTTGCAACTGAATTTGCATATCTTTATTTGCAACAGCATCAAAGAATTCAGCATAGCGGCGGTCTTCAACCTGTTCAGGGTCAATTGAATATTGAGGAACAAATGCAATGATTCGATTCATATTTAATAAGTTCGAATACTTGATTGCTGCATAGCCGCCCATTGAGCCGCCATAACCTACAATATTTTTAAAACGCTGAATAACAGGCAAAATGGCTTTAGCCATTTCAACCATACTGGCTTTTGGGAACCATGATTTTTGTTTTGGCATAATCCCAATAACATTGTATTGGTACTTTATTAGAGACTTTTCAGCATTGATAGATAAGCCACTCGCTCGGGTAATCAAATCGCCAAAAGAGAGAACTAATGTATTAGAATCGCCTTGTAAAAAAATGGCTCTAATGTGTTCGTCTTCAAAAATAATTTGCTTATCCATGCTCACACCGAAAGAAAATTTACTCCCACATACATCGTCAAAAATGAAACAAAATAGGTGTTTTGCCAATTTATGATTGCGGAGTATCTTATTTTATAGATGCCAGTCAGATTAAAAAGCGCAAAATATGACACAATCCTTACATCCTGCCGCTCAAAAAGGATTCAGCTCCGCTGCGGAGCTTTATCAGCAAGTTAGGCCGAATTATCCAGCAGAAATAGTCAGTTGGCTGCAAGAACGTCTCCAAATACATGAAAATTCTACTGTTATTGATCTTGGCTCAGGTACTGGCAAATTCTTACCCTACTTAAAACAAACACGTGCCAATATTATTGCAGTAGAGCCAATTGGCGAGATGTTACAACAGCTTCAGCAAGCCTATACTGATATTAAAACTTTACAGGCATTTAGCCATGCTATTCCGGTAAATGATCAACAAATTGATGCGGTCATTTGCGCTCAATCTTTCCATTGGTTCGACAACATGGAAACACTGACCGAAATCCATCGAATATTAAAACCGCAAGGACATTTAGGTCTCGTTTGGAATCAGCGTGATGAGCGTACAGACTGGGTGAAAGCCTTAGCCGATTTTTTACTACCTCTTGAAGGCGATACACCGCGTTACCATAGTGAAAAGTGGAAAAAGGTTTTTGAAAACCAAAATCTATTTAGTTTTGACAGATTAGAAACTTTTTCGCAATCACAGCATGGTACTGTCGAACAAGTGGTGAGTAAAAGATTACTCTCTACAAGTTTTATTGCAGCAATGACTGAAAAAGATCAATTACAGCTCAAAGCTCAATTTGAAAAAATTGTTTATGATTTTACAGGGCTAGGCCCACAAGATCAGATTGATTTTCCATATGTCACATATGCATATCACTTTCAGAAAAGTACGTCGTCAAATCATAGAGAATAGGTTCGGTTGAAAGCTATGTTTAAAAAAACGCCTCATATCATTTTAATGTCTTTGCTCAGCTCTAGCCTATTATTGACTGCTTGTAAAAAAGCAGATGAACCAGCAAAGACCGAACAACATCAGACAAATTCATCTACCGATCAGGTGATGGAAAAGCTCAATGAAAGACCTGTTAAAAAGTTCGCAGCCACTGCTGACGATGCGCATGACATTGCTTTATTAGAAGACTATGACCGTCGCTTTACTGAAATGAGCGATGAAATGGAAACTGAACTAGAAAAAATGCATGCAGCAGGTACACTTACCACAGAGTTTGAACAAAAACGTACACTTGATAATGTTCGCTCAGCATTGACCATGTTAAAAGACCTCGACTTAAAAACTGAACAAGGTCGCTATATTCAAGGCTTACTTTATCAATATTGGGAAAATCAAGAAAAACATATCAGTGATAAACAGGCCAATAAAGATGAACAAGTCAATCAACTTGCTGACTACTTACAAGCTCAGAATCAGTTGAAATACTGGAAAGCTTCACAGCAGCATTAATTTTATAGTGTGCAATAAAAAGCCTTCTGAACAAGAAGGCTTTTTAATTTATATATTTTGTTTTTCAACCCAATGAATCGATTGAACACGAAATAACTCACAAGCACCATCACCTGTATCACTTGAGGTTAAAGATGATCGCCAAACTAAATTTTTATCTTTAATTTCGACCAATTCACCTTTGAGGTATACCAAGTCACCGCGCTTAACTTGTTTAATTTGTTGAGCAATTTGAGGACTCGCAGGAATGATGTGCATATTAGACACCATTTGCATCGCTTGCTCAGCAGGTACAGGAAGCTTACTCATTTTCCAGTTCAAATAGCGGTCATACTGTTTAACTGAAATGGTACGAGCAATATCTGGTTGAGCAAATAGCCCCCAACTTACCGCATAATCGATCGGTGAGAACTTAGCTTGTTCATCATTTTTATAAATTTTTGAACCTAAAATTCTAAAATTGCCTTGAAATGGCTGTAACACAGAAATTGACTGATCTTTTTCAATCGGTAACAAACCATTTGCAATATTATATTCACCAGAAGTAGAGGCCGTCGAAGCAAAAGCTGAGCTGATACATAAAGAGGCCAATAAGCCTAACATTACATGTTGTTTTTTCATCGCTTTATACCTCAAATATTACTAGATCAAATGCAGCAGATCTCTAATTTATAGTAGCTCTAAGCGATGAAAAAAATATCGGTATTTAGTAACAATACAGATCAATTTCGTCTATTTTTGTGCTTAATTAAATTGATTGTTAATCTTCAAAATCAATTCGCAACGTTTCAAAGCGTACCTTTCCTTCTTTTATTGCTTGAGCAATTGCTTGCTGTCCTTTGGTTAGACGAGCTCCCCCACTTTTAATATCAAGCAAGATAATCTGGATATCCTCGGCAGTTCCATCTCCATCTCTAAAATCGGTATAGCCATCAAAAATAACATAATCAACCGGGTCACCCAAAAATTTGGCATCACTTGGTAAGTATTGAAACTCAGGTAAAATCGGAGCAAATTGTTCTGCCATTTTACCTTTTAATACAGCGCGGCTTGTATTCACACTCCGCTTTTGTGCCTGAGCAAGGGCCTGTTGATGCTCAAGCTCTAACTCTGCAATGTATTGCTCGTATTCAGCCTTGATTCGACCATTACGGGTATTTGATAAAACAAGCGTTGTGATAATAATACCAATACCAGCACCTATAAGCATGGCCAGCCATACGGACATAAATTTTCCTTAATAAATACATATCATCACGGTAGATGAGCAATCATATCTAAAATTACGAACTAGCTTAAACTTTTGTCAAAGGCAGTCATCTACTTCTCATAAAAAGATGCTAAGGTATAAGCAGAACAAGTGTGCTGCTGAATATAACTGAATTTATGAAAACGATACTTATTGCAAATCAAAAAGGTGGATGCGGAAAAACCATGACAGCCATTACGTTGGCAACAGCTTTGGCACAAAAAGGATATAAAGTAGCTTTAGCGGACTCTGATAACCAGAAATCTTCCTTACAATGGTTAAAGCAACGTCCAGAAAATGTAGCTGCAATTCAAAGCCTTGATTGGCGCCAAGAAAAATCTATTGGTGATGCACCTAAAAATTTAGATTATTTAATTATTGATGCACCCGGCGCTCTTTCAGGCGACCATGCTGAACAATTAGTCAGCGAAGCTCATGCGATTATTACACCACTTCAACCTTCATTTTTTGATATCGACAGTACACGTCGTTTTCTCAAGCATTTGCAGGATATTAAACGTATTCGCAAAGGAAAAGTACAAATTTTACTGCTTGCAAATCGTGTTAAACCGAATAATGCTAGCTCAAAAGATATTCAGCAATTTTTTGAAAAAATCGAACATGAACCGATTGCATGGATTGCAGAGCGTAGTGCTTATGGCAGTTTAGCAATGCAAGGTTTGAGTGTGTTTGATAAACCACAAAAAAACTTTATTGCAATCCAAAGCCAGTGGCAGCCACTTTTAAATAAACTAATCGAAGATAAGTCCGAGTGGTTTTAAAAATAACTTTTTCATTTTTATTGAGCAGGAATGTATAGATCAGCATTTCTGCCTAAAATTTGCCTCAGGTCATTTTTCAGTTAATATGACCCCATTCTATTTAAATAATTAGAGAATTTTTGTTCGTGCATCCATACGCTCCTACTTTACAGCGCGTTTTATTGTTTGGGCTGTTTTTCATCCTGTTATTTTTAGGATTTAACATCCTGAAGTACTTTATTGTACCTGTAGTTTGGGCTGCGATTATCGCTTACATGACTTGGCCAATTTATTTAAGAATTCAGCGTTTTTTTGGCGAAAACCGTAATAATTTAAATGCCACAGTCATGATTAGCTTTGTTATTTTAGTTGTTGGTGTACCCCTAATCTGTGCTATTTTTATTTTGCAACATGAAGGTCGCAATCTCTATCTTGATTTACAGCGTCAGGTTTTTTCTGGTCATTTAAGCGTACCTGATTTCATTAAAAATCTTCCTTTTATTGGCAAAGAAATAACTAGAACACTAAATGATATAAACACCGACCCAAATAGTACGATTCAGAGTATTGCAGCTTGGATACAAAGCCATTTAAGTTATGGGCGAGTTTTAATCAATGAAATTAGTAAAAATCTCGTCAAACTTGGTTTTGCAATTTTAAGTCTTTTCTTCTTTTACCGTGACGGTCACACGATCTTAACTCAAGTGAGTAAAGCCTTAGAAATGGTGATTGGCCTACGTATTCACCATTATCTAGATACAATTTCAGAAACAACCCGTGCCGTTGTCTATGGTGTCGGTTTAACTGCAATTGCTCAAGCAGTACTTGCTGGATTGAGTTATTTCGTCGCTGGTGTACCCAATCCAATGGTGCTCACGATTGCGACGTTCTTATTAGCACTCATTCCCTTCGGTACCCCTGTTTCCTATTTAGGTGTTGGTCTATGGCTGTTTTCACAAGGGCAAACCATGGAAGCCATTGGCGTGGTTTTATGGGGTGTTCTTATTGTAAGTAGCTCAGACAATGTGATTCGCCCACTTGTAATTTCTGGTGCAACTCAAATTCCGTTTTTACTGATTATGTTTGGTGTATTGGGTGGTATTGCGAGTTTTGGTTTAGTCGGTTTATTTATTGGCCCTGTTATTTTAGCTGTTTTATTAGCGATTTGGCGTGAATGGCTTCATGAAACGATTGATCCTGAACCCATGCCCAAAACGACCATGATTTATGATTCGGATGATGATTTACCACCATCTAAAAATTAAGCCAATGATTTAAAAATGTTTCAGGATACAAAGTGACTATTTAAATTAACTTGTAGGGTTTACAGGCCTTTGCTTGAATAAAAAAATCAGATTTATATCTATAAGGACATCTAATAATGCCAGTATTAAATAAAATGAGTGCAGTATGTGCACTAACAGCTTTATTAACAGTTGGTTGTAGTACGGTAAGCAAAACAGTATCTGATACGACTCATGCATTAACGACAATGCATACCAAAAAAGTAGTCGATGTAAATGAAGTCACAGCTAATGGGATTGGTAAAAAAATAGGGACGATTAGCTTTCAAGACAGTGATAAAGGCTTAATTATTACCCCTGCTTTAGCAGATTTACCAAGCGGTACTCGTGGTTTCCATATTCATGAAAATGCATCGTGTGCTCCTGCTGTTAAAGATGGAAAACAAGGTGCTGCTTTAGCTGCAGGTAGTCATTATAATCCTAATCAAGCACCACATCATGGTACGCCAACTAACGGGCACTTGGGCGACTTACCAGCATTAGTCGTCGACAGCACCGGTGTTGCTACCACCGCTGTTATTGCGCCACGTTTAAAACTTGCTGACATTCAAGGTCGCGCAATCATGATTCATGCGGGCGGTGATAACTATTCAGATTCTCCTCTACCTTTAGGCGGTGGCGGAGCACGAATTGCCTGTGGCGTAATTCAATAATTTGTTATTTTTTAAATTGTGGGTATCTAAAAAGATATCCACAATTTTGTTATTTTATTAAGCAGTTTAGACAAATTAATTATTATAAAATCTTAAAAACAAACTGACTTTTTTAAATAAAACGCATAATATTTTTCAAGTAATAAAAATTTAAATATCCCTTATCACGTACCCTCTCATTTAGAAAAAAAGCCGTGAATTATTTGACTCAAATATTTAATCGTTTTAAAGCGAATTCAATTTTAATTTACTGCCTGCAAATTTTAATTGTACTCACAGGCACAACTTTAGGCTTACTGTGGTTGGGTCATAACGAACTCATTGTTCCTGTAACGTTAGGTGCGATTGCCGCAGCACTAACAGATTTTGATGATCGCTTAAGTCTTCGTTTACGCAACTTACTGTATGTCTGCCTACTCTTTTTTACTGTCAGCACTATTCTTGGATTTTTAGCACCCTATAAACTTTTATTTATTTTATATCTTTCAATTTCAAGTGCTTGTTTCATTTTATTGGGCGCCTTAGGTCAGCGCTACGCTACCATTTCTTTTGGTACAATTTTACTTTCAATTTATAGCATGTTTGGTTTAGGAGAATATGCTCACTGGTATCAACAGCCTACTTATTTTGTCTATGGCGCACTGTGGTACGGTCTAACTTCTATTTTATTTTTTCTTTTAAAACCAACCCTTCCTTTACAAGATAAGCTTTCGCAAATTTTTGAAGAAATCTCTGCCTTACTTCAAGCTAAAGCACGCTTGTTCGATCCTGATAATAAAGAAAATGTTGAACAGCTTTTATTTGAATTATCACTCCAAAATACGCAAGTCGCGCAAAGTCTTAACCAAATACGTAGTTCCCTGCTAACTCGTCTTAAGGCATCACGAGTCAGTAATAAAAGTATTTACTGGTTAAATCTGTACTTTTTTGCCCGCGATATACATGAACAAGCGACTTCTAATTATCTACACTACGAACATATTCAACAAAACTTTAGCCGTAGTGATCTTATTTTCCGTTTTCAAAAAAATCTGCGTCTACAGGCCCAAGCTTGCCACGATTTAGCCCAATGTATTTTGCATAATCAGCAATATCAGTCTTCTCAAGAAGGACAAATTGTTTTAAACCATCTGGAAAGTTCTTTAAAAGACTGGATACAACAACACCCGCAAAATTTTGAAGTTAAAAATCTAAAATTGATTTTTAATAATTTAAAAGGCATGCATGAACAATTTGAACAGCTTCAATATACGCAGCCATTTAATGAAACGCTAAGTCAAAACAAACAAGAACACCTCAATTTACTAGATGATGATATTCAAGGTTTTTCTGATCTTGTATTAAAAATTCGGCAGCAACTAACACCACAATCTGCCCTATTTAGACATGCAATACGAATTGCGGTTGTGTTTGCTGCGGGTTACGCAATTTCTCTATTACCTTTTGCCCAACATGGCTACTGGATTTTACTCACTAGTTTATTTGTTTGCCAAATTACTTACTTTGCAACCAAAAGCCGTTTAAAGCTTAGAACAATTGGAACCTTACTTGGCGTTTTATGGGGTATTCCTATTTTGTATTTTGTTCCAAGCATTGAAGGTCAACTCATTCTCACTATTATTTGTGGAGTTAGCTTTTTCTACTTTCGCCAGAAGAAATATGCGTTGGCAACACTGATGGCAACCTTAATGGTATTGCTCATTTTCAACTTAAAAGGTGCAGGTTTCAGTATTATTTTACCTCGTCTAATCGACACCTTATTAGGCTGCTTTATTGCATGGCTTGCTGTTAATTTTATATGGCCAGACTGGAACTTTCGTAATATTCCAAACAATATTAAAAAAAGTAGCCAAGCCACACTGGATTACTTCAATGTGATTGTTGAGCAATACCAGCATGGTAAAAATCAGGACATTGAATATCGTAGAATTCGCCGTGCTGCACATAATGCACAAATTGAGCTCTCGAATATGATTTCGAGCTTAAGTGCTGAGCCCAACCCAAAACCAGAGCTGATTCATTACGCCTTTCGTTATTTAGTTTATAGTCATAGCCAGTTGAGTTATGTCGCAGCATTAGGTAGCCAAAGACAAAAAATTGAAGATCAACAGGTATTACAGCTTTTACTGGATTGCCAGCAAATTCTTAACCAAAGTTTATTTGAACAAGTTTCTGTTGACTTGAATTTTATTGAGCAAACTTTAAAGCAAATTCAAAGCTTAACAACTCATGAAGACTTTTCAGAAAGCTACACGCTCGTGTTAAAACAAATGAGCTTACTATTAGAAACCTTGCCTGAGTTGTTGACTCTTAAAGGCAAACTTTTAGAACAAGAAATTAAGTAGAATAAAAAATACCGGAATATAAATTCCGGTATTTTTTTAATGTAAATTTTGTGCAACTCTTTCCTGCATTTCCCCTTTTAAAGCCAAGCGTGGTTGAGTAAACCACAGTGCGATAAATGCAAAAGCAGATAGCACGAAAGCCCATAAGTGAAATTGAGTATAGAGATAACGTACCAGCTCAATCATTGCAAAAAAGCTCGTCATTAATAGCATTGAAACAGCAGCAGCTACAGTTCCTTTCGACACTTCAGATGACATCAGTGCAAAGCGATACAACACTGAGAAACTAATTCCTTCACCAAAACAAATGAGTGTCATTCCTGTAAGTAAACAAGGAATTAAATAGGTTTGCCAAACAACACCTAATATTAAAATGACTGTACCAGTGAGCATAATTGGTAAACCAATCAGGACTGTTTTACCTAAAGCCAAACGGTCAATAATTTTAATTAAAACGATGTTACCTACAATTAAACCTAAAAATACTGGGAATTGAGCTAATCCATATTGCACACTCGTTAGCTTGAGCTCATCGACCAAAATAATTGGCGATAATGCAATCCAAAGCATAAGCGGCATACCGACAAGCGGTAAGGCTAGCGTTAAACCAAGGAATTGCCGATTGCTAAATACTTTTTTAAAGTCATCAAAAAGATAACTAAAAGGCTGTTTGGTCACACTTACCTTCTGACTCGGCATTTGTTTCTTTAAGCCAACCCAACTCAGCAGTGCAAGTAAAGCAATTGCCACAAAACCCCAGTGCCAAGATACATAATCAATTAAGAAAGCTCCAAGTACAGGTCCTAGCAAGGGCGCAAGCAATGAGATGTTTGCCATGAGTGCCATGACTTTAATTGCATCACGTTCGGCAAAATTTTCTTGAATTGCCGCATATCCGACTGCTGAAATTACACTTAGCCCAATACCTTGTAGAAAACGTAGCGTCAGAAAGTGTTCGATTTGTTTTGTTAATAAAATTAAAAAACAACATAAGGCAAAAAATAATACACCAGTTAAAAGAACTTTCTTACGGCCCAATCGGTCTGATAAAGGCCCAAGTAACCATGCAACAGATGCACCACCTAATAAATAAAATGACATTGAAGACGGTGCCCAAGTTGCACTCACACCAAAATCTTCAGTAATTGCCAACATAGCTGGCTGAATCAGGTCATTACCAATATAAACCGCAAATTCAAATAGCACTAAAGCTAAAGGAAACATCAACGTTGTACGGTTCAACGCTGTCGTTTGAATATTATTCATGAGTTGTACACTTCAAAATAGCGGCCAAAATGTCTCAGCAACTACATATTGAAATAAATAATGTAGTCATGACGATGACAGTATGGTCAGTCAATCTTTAGTTAAGCTGTTATATGCCGTGAGAGTGCATGTTTAGAATGTGAAACACCGTATTCACAAGGTGTCTAAGACAAGAAAAAATGTATGACGTGAGATTCGGTAATTTTTACCATTTGGCTTAATTGCCGGATGACACAATATCACTTTTTATATTGATCAGCAATCGGACAATTTCAACCATTTTAAATTCTATATTTTGCTTAGCCTCAATCCACTTTTATATTGTGAATAACCTTAAAGTTATCCACATATCTCCTAAAGATTCAGCCTTAAGGACAAGGATTAACTTGGAAATCTGTTGTTTCCTGCCCTTTTGTACATTGGTAGCTTTGCTTTTTATTTACGATTTTCCAAATGGTCTGATCACGTTTTAATAAATATTCAGTACGTGTTTTTGATATAGCATCTTCACTAGGCACAGTTTGTAAAATAGTTACTTGTGCATTAGAAGCATCATCCAAAGCATTCATTTGCTGTGAAATACTTAAATTACTTGCGTTATTTAAAAGGTTGGGTTGATCGATCAAAACAGCTTGTATCGGACTATTAGCTTGAGGTGTAGGTGGGTTTGTATTCGGTGTACATGCACTCAGAACCAATAAATTACACATCATGAGTAAACCAATTTTTTTCATACTCAACTCCACCACAACTTCACCTTGATGCTAAAGGCTACAAACAATTTTTTCCGTTCAACTTTGTAAAATATATCTTTCAAGTAAAGCATAAATACAATATATCCAGTCCATATTAGTGATTTTTACTCAATAATATTTTTCCAATTACTGCATTTTTCTCTAAGAGTATCTTCTCTAAAGTATCGTTCAAGTTTAAGAATTGAATTAGAGAAACTTCCATGAGCAATATTTTAGTCATTAATGGCGCTAAACAATTTGCGCATTCAAATGGTGAATTAAATGACACACTCACGGCATTGGCAACGGACCATCTCACTGAATTAGGCCATGACGTACAAGTCACTCGTGCAGATAGCGACTACAATGCAGAAGCTGAGGTAGAAAAATTCTTATGGGCAGATGTCGTGATTTATCAAATGCCCGGCTGGTGGATGGGTGCACCGTGGACTGTAAAGAAATATATTGATGATGTATTTACAACAGGTCACGGTTCATTATATGCAAACGATGGTCGTAGCCGTTCTGATGCCTCAAAAAAATATGGTTCAGGTGGTTTAATTCATGACAAGAAATATATGCTGTCACTCACTTGGAATGCACCGATGGAAGCATTTGACGATGCGGATCAGTTCTTCCACGGCGTTGGTGTAGATGGTGTTTATTTACCATTTCATAAAGCCAATCAGTTTTTAGGTATGAGCACTCTGCCAACTTTCATTGTAAACGATGTGATTAAAATGCCTGACATTGATAGTTATGTTGAAGAATATAAAGCACATCTAAACACTGTATTTGCAGCAGCTTAATAAGGAGAACACAATGCTTACCATTATTGCGGAAATTCGTATTCAATCGGGCGGACAGCACCGCCAAAACGTATTGGATGCATTTCAGAAAATCATTCCAACTGTTTTAGCAGAAGAAGGTTGTCATGGTTATAAACCTTTAATTGACCATAAATCAAATGCGAGCTTCCAGACTCAAGAGCCTGACACGATTGTTATGTTAGAAAAATGGGAAAGCGTGGCTCATCTTGAAGCACACTTAGCTACACCTCATATGCAAGCGCATCATGAAGCAGTCAAAGATGATGTCGTTGATGTCAAAATTAGAATTTTAGAGAGTGGCGCATAATTTAAAGGGTATAAAAAAGACGATATATTTATCGTCTTTTTATTTTTATGAGCAAAGCTGTGTTTGGAAACCTTTAGTATTTTTTCCTCTCGCACATTGGTAGCTCTTTTGCTTATTTTGCAATTGCCACTTTTCATCGACTAATTTAAATGAATATTCTGTACGAATAGCTAAAACAGAGTCATCCATTAAACCTGTTTGAATGACCGTAATACGAGAAACAGTCGGAGACTCTACACGGTTAAACACTTGCTGAACTGAGGTGTTATTGTGCTCTTTTACAATCTCAGGTTGAGCTTTAAGTACTTGTTGCATTGGGGTTTCCGAACCCACAAATGGAATTAATTTACTGGTCGTCGCACACCCAGTGAAAAGTCCAGCACAAAGTGCCGAAATTAAAAATAAACGTTGCATCTTTATCACCAAAACAAAAGGCATAGCTTTATGATGCTATGCCTTGCTCGGTTACTCTGTAGAAACTATGTAGTTGTAAGTATGCCTACTCTTTTACAGACCAAATATTTGTTCTTGCTTACTCAACTTTAATGACAATCGTTTGATAAAATTAACTTCAAATACACATAACAAATAGGATCGTTATGCAACTGACTTATGCGGGACAAGTTTTCTTGGTGGTCGTTGCAGTTTTGATGATTTGGTCATTTGTACTCACCAAGTTTTGGGTCAAGCGTTTAGCTAAAAATCGTAAAAGTAGTAAATTTGAATTTGCTTATTCATTTGCCGTGGTTTTTAGTATTAGTGCTTTATTTTTCCCATTTACTTATTGGGTTTCTCAGGCAGTCTACGGCTTAGCAACCAAACCAACTTACGATGCAACTGTAGTGAGTTATACTTCTGAATGGGTAGATACTGAACGCACAGACTCAAATGGGCGTAAATATAAAACTAAAACACTCATGCATACTGCTCAGGTTCAATTTAAAGATAATCAAAATAGAACTCTAACTTTAGATAATTCAGTTCGCTCTGTTGATATGCCTGTAGTTGGTGAACATATTACTGTTGTTTATGAATCTGGTGATCACACAGCGCAAGAAAAGAGCTGGCGAACAATTCTATTGTTTGCAGCCGCTTTATTTATGCTATTTATTTTAGGTTATGTGTTGCTCATGATTATTGCCTACAGTCTAAAGCGCGACATGGAACCCTACAAAACATTTGCTAGCATGTTAATTTTTAAAGTCACGCTTCCACTTGGAACAATGGCGATGTTTTCGATGTTGTCTTATTCTATTTTTGCCTATTTCTTTTTAGGTAATCCAAGGGATTTACCTCTATGGGCCATTGTGCTTTGTAGTTTTCTTGCTCTTAGTCTTTTACCGTTGATTTATCATATTCTGACAGGTTGGAAAGCGGACAAGAAATAAAAAATTAATAAAAAAGCGCATCTTACGATACGCTTTTAGCAGAACTTCTTTTATTTAATAAAGCATTAGAGATCAAATAATTTACCCGGGTTCATAATACCTTTCGGGTCAAATACTTTTTTCAAAGCTTTCATATATTCAATTTCTTCAGGAGAACGCGAATATTCCAAATATGGCTTTTTCGTCATACCTACGCCATGCTCAGCAGAGATTGAACCATCGTATTTTTTCACGGTATCAAATACATATTTATTTACCACCTGACACTTCGCAAAGAACTCATCTTTGGTTAAGTTTTCAGGTTTTAAAATATTTAAGTGCAAGTTACCGTCGCCGATATGACCGAACCAGCAAATTTCAAAATCAGGATAGTTCTCTTGAACAATTGCATCAATCTCACGAATAAATGCAGGTACGTGAGTAATTAATACAGAAATATCATTTTTGTATGGAATAAACGGTGCAATTGATTCAGAAATATCTTCGCGTAAACGCCATAAACTCTCTACTTGGTCAAGGCTTTGGCTCATCACGCCATCAAGTACCCAGCCCTGCTCCATACAGTGCTCGAAAATTTCCATTGCTTTGTCGATAATCGGCTCGTATGGTGCTTCAAACTCAAGCAATACATAGAACGGACATTCGGTTTCAAATGGACGTTGTACATGACCATTGTTTAAAACTTTTTGCATTGCAAGTTCACCAAAGAACTCAAATGCTGTTAAGTCGATGTCTTTTTGGAACGCATGTAATACAGGCATCACTGCATCAAAATCAGGAACACCTAAAACTAAAACTTGTAAGTTTTGTGGTTGACGCTCAAGTTTAATTTCTGCTTCGGTCACTAAACCTAATGTACCTTCACCACCAATAAACAAATGCTGTAATGCATAACCAGTTGCATTTTTAACCATGCCTTTGTTTAAACGTAAAATGTCGCCTTTACCAGTAACAACGGTTAAACCAAGCACCCAGTTACGTGTCATGCCATATTTAATGACTTTAATACCGCCAGCATTGGTACCAATATTACCGCCAATCTGACTAGAACCTGCTGATGCAAAGTCAACCGGATAATACATACCTTGTTCTTCTGCATAATTCTGCAATTGTTCAGTCACAACACCAGCTTGAACACGCACCATACGGTCTGCCGGGAAGAACTCAAGAATCTGGTTCATTTTGTCCATACTAATGACAATTTCACCATTGGTTGCTACTGCGCCAGCAGAGAGACCAGTACGGCCACCAGATGGCGTAATCGCGACATTAAACTGGTTCGCAAGTTTTACAACTGCCTGAACTTGTTCAGTCGTTGATGGAAAAACGATGACCGATGGGTTCGGATTAAAATGCTTGGTATGATCTTTACCCCAGTTTTCGAGACTATCAGCATCGGTTTTAATACGGTTTTCACCAACGATTGCTGTTAATTGGGTGAGTAACTCAGGTGTTAAAGCGACTGGAGCATTCATCGTTTGCAGACCTAGCAAGAAGTAAACTGTGGTGGGACTATGACCTAATATTCTCAAGGTTTTCACCTGAGCAAAGCCATAATGTTCAAGGAACTTCTATATTCTACATGTAACCGCACAAGCGATAAAGTTCATAATAGAGATACTGTCACTACAAAACATGTTTAAAACCAATAAATGTGTTTTTATAAGGCTCTAAAGGAAAATCTAAGCCCTCAAGAATACTAAGCATATTTCATAGCGCTCGGAAAGCCATAAACAGAAGTGATTAGACATAGATAAAATTGCCATAAGGCGATGGTATAAACGAAATATCTATAGCGCTGCCCAGTATGTTATTATACCGCCACCAAATTTGGCCTTTGTAGCGGAGCCGTAATGAGCCAACATCTTTCACTACCTAAAGATAAAATCCGTTTCCTTTTGTTAGAAGGCGTTCACCAAAACGCAGTCGATACTTTAAACGCTGCGGGTTACACCAATATTGACTATCGTAAAACTGCTCTTGAAGGCGAAGCGCTTAAAGAAGCAATTAAAGATGCTCACTTTATTGGTATTCGTTCGCGTACCCAATTGACTGAAGAAGTTTTCGAAGCTGCAAATAAATTGATCGCAGTAGGTTGTTTCTGTATCGGAACAAACCAAGTTGATCTTAAAGCAGCAATGGCACGTGGTATTCCTGTATTCAACGCACCGTATTCAAATACGCGTTCGGTAGCAGAGCTTGTACTTGCTGAAACAATTCTTCTTCTTCGCCGTGTTCCTGAAAAGTCAGCGGCTTGTCATCGTGGTGGTTGGGACAAATCTGCTGTGGGTTCTTTTGAAACACGTGGCAAAACTTTAGGTATTGTGGGTTACGGTTCCATCGGTTCTCAACTTTCAGTTCTTGCTGAAAGCATGGGTATGCATGTTATTTATTATGATGCAGTCACTAAGTTACCAATGGGTAATGCTCGCCAAGTTGGTTCTTTAGATGAACTTTTAGCAACTGCTGATGTTGTGACTTTGCATGTACCAGATGTTCCGTCTACACGTAACTTCTTTACTAAAGAACAATTTGCAAAAATGAAAGAAGGCGCAATCTTCTTAAATGCTGCACGTGGTACATGTGTAGTCATCGAAGATTTAGCTGATGCAATCAAATCTGGTCACCTTGCTGGTGCAGCGGTTGACGTATTCCCTAAAGAACCAAAAGCAAATGGCGAAGAATTCCAGTCTCCACTTCGTGGTTTAGACAACGTGATCTTGACTCCTCACGTTGGTGGTTCAACGATGGAAGCTCAAGCAAACATCGGTTTAGAAGTAGCAGAGAAATTCGTTGCTTACTCTGACAAGGGTATGACACTTTCTGCGGTAAACTTCCCAGAAATCGCATTGCCATTAACGGCGGGTCAACACCGTTTACTACACATCCATAAAAACGTACCGGGTGTATTGTCTAAAATCAACAACTTGTTTGCTGAACAAGGCATCAACATTTCTGGTCAGTCTCTTATGACTAAAGGTGACATTGGTTATCTCATTATGGATGTTGACGCTTCTGCATCTCAAGAAGCTTTAGATACATTACACGAAGTTGAAGGCACAATTCGCGTACGCGTATTGTTCTAATTCGAACTGTAAATTTAAAAGCCACAGCATTGTCTGTGGCTTTTTTATGGGCATTTACATTATCATGTGAAAAGTATACCAATTGATCAAATAATAAAATGTCCAGTCCAAGCCAGAAATCCCAGCTCCATGCTTTGGGCTTCCTTATTCTTGCTATGTTGAGCGTCCAAAGTAGCGCATCGTTAGCTAAAGTTTTATTTCAGAGCTTTCCCGTTTTAACAGTGTCTGCAATGCGTTTATGTATTGGAGCGTGTATTCTGGCTTTTATTTTTAAAATCTGGCGAATTAATTTTAGTCAGGTTCGATGGAAAGCGATTTTAGCTTATGGCTTTGCTCTTGCAGGCATGAATGCTCTTTTCTATTTATCTCTTGAACGTTTGCCGATCGGTATTGCAGTTGCATTTGAATTTATTGGCCCATTAAGCGTGGCTTTATATCATGCTCGCCAAAAATATGATTTTGTATGGGTCACTTTCGCAATTCTTGGACTCATTTTATTATTTCCTTTTAATCAAGCTCATAGCTTGGATTGGATCGGCGTTTTATTTGCAATGAGTGCGGGCACATGTTGGGCACTTTATATTATTGCAGGACAAAAACCTTCTGGAATTTCAGGTAATCACACCGTTTGTTTGGGTATGGCTATAGGTGCTTGCATACTTTTACCAATTACATTTTTTTCAGGCTCAATTGCTCAAGTTATAGAGCTGCCCTATCTTTTTTATTTTATTGGTTTAGCAATTTTGGCCAGTGCGCTTCCGTTTTCTTTAGAAATGTTAGCACTACGCAATTTAACCCCTCTAAGCTTTGGAACATTGATGAGCCTAGAACCTGCAGTTGCAGCCCTTTCTGGCTTTATATTTTTAGGCGAATATCTGTTATGGAACCAATGGTTAGCGCTCGCAACAATTATTACAGCTTCCGTCGGTTGTACCATAACGACCCAAAAAGCTCGTCAACAACGTGAAAAAACAGCAGGTTAACGCTATAAAACCTGCTGGTTAAAACACAATATTGGCTATAATTAATCACTCTTATTTTTTAAATATCAAATGAAGCGTTAAGGTAAGTCCATGCAAAATCTTTCAATTATTGCTGTGCTATACATGATTTTGTCGATGGTCTCATATCAAATCAGCGCCTCATTTGCTAAGCAACTTATTGCAGCTTTGGACCCCCTTACCGTTACTATCTTAAGGTTATGTTTTGCCACAGTTATTGTTGCGGTCATGTTTCGCTCTTGGAAAATCTGGTCGCGCTTACCCTACTTAAAATGGCGTGATTTATTGATGTACTGTGCATCTTTAGGGTTAATGAATATTTTATTTTATACGTCGCTTGGAAAATTACCCCAAGGGATTGCTGTTGGATTAGAGTTTATTGGTCCATTAGGTCTTGCGCTTCTTTCGATTAAACAAAAGAGCGACTACATTTGGGTAGCGCTTGCCATGTTAGGTATTGCACTTATGGTACCTTGGCAAAACCCAGTTCAGCACCATTTCTCATATATAGGTGCAGCATGTGCTCTAGGTGCTGGGCTTTGCTGGGCGTTCTATATTTATTTCGGCCATAAAGTTGTGACTCAAAATATAGGAATGCATGCATTAACAATTGGAATCGGCGTATCTGCACTTGCATTACTACCAATTGGCATTTGGCATAATGCGCCTGCATTACTTGAGACACAGTACTGGGGTAAAGCATTACTTATCGCTGTTTTAGCAACAGCAATTCCCTATGCACTCGACTTAATGGCACTCAAACAACTCAATAAATTAACTTATGGCACTCTAACGAGTTTAGCGCCAGCATTGGCAGCATTAACGGGTTTCCTATTACTTCACGAAGAAATCAGCATGCTGCAATGGGTGGCTTTGGCTTGCGTAATGCTGGCCTCGATTGGAGTTACTTTAAGAAGTACTAAAAAAGCTGCATAGGTTTAATCTACTGCTGCTTTTTATACTTTTTATATTCCTTTAAATATTTATTGCCGAGCGTTTCTTTTTCGCTGTCTTTAAGAATTTTTCCAGCTTGTTGAAAAAATTTATGCTCTTCTTCTTTTAAATGATGATGAACTTTTTCACTTAACTGTCTGGCAGTGGCCAACCAGCTTGGGCTACTCATATCCGTTTTTTCAAGCTGTTCAACCAACTCATCCATTTCATGATGTTCAGATAAGGCATGTCGAGTAATATCCAAACCCACATCGTCAAACATTAAAGGGATATACAAATAACGGTCCTCGGCAACTGAATGAGCATAGAGTTCATTTTTTAATGCATCAAATAATTGTTTTCGTTCTTCAGTTAAACCATGAGTCTGGATTAATTGTTCAGAAAGGTTACGTTGATTTTCATGGCTTTCTCTTAATGCTTCGAAAATATTCATTCTCTTCCTCATTTTTTAGCTAAAAAATCTTTTTTATTTCAAGGTTTATGATACGTTGAAATTTATATTGTTTACGTAGCTTAAAATGAGACTATTTTTTACACAGTTCTCTTTCTAGTAAATTTCTGTAATGATTTTTATATTTCGAATTTTAAATGATACATAAAAGTATGAACCGAACTCAAAGACAGCTCATACTTTCAATACTATTTTAGCCCGTGACAAAAATTTGATACCCTAAACGGCAAATCAAGATACTCACCAAAATTAAAAAGATAATACGGACAAAACCACTACCGTATTTAAGCGCGGTACGCACCCCAACAATAGAACCAATAACGTTTGCAGCTGCCATCATTAAACCGATATGTAAAATAGCGTGACCAGTTGGAATCAGAAAACTCAACGCAGCAAGATTCGTCATGAAGTTACCGATTTTTGACAATGCTGAAGCATGTAAAAAATCGACTTGTAAAAAGCGGATAAAGAAAAAGATAAAGAAACTACCCGTACCCGGCCCAAAAATACCGTCGTAAAAGCCAATCGCCAAACTACCAATACCTGCTAAAACTAGCATTTTCGTAGTAATTTTTTGCTCAGTATGAACTTGACCAAAGTTCTTTTTTACTAAGGTATAAATAGCAATTACGATCAGCATTACAAATACAAAAGGACGTAATACAGATTGTGGAATAAGTGATAAGCACGCTGCGCCAGCAAATGAGCTAATGAGAGCACAAATGGCAATGACTGCCAAAAGCTTCCATTGCAACTTCACTCTTTTTGCAAACGTATAAGCCGCCGATGCAGTACCAAAAATCGATGAAACTTTATTTGTACCAATAACCGTTGCAGTCTGCATGGACGGGAAAGTACTCATGATGCCGGGAATCTGGATGAGTCCTCCGCCACCAACGGCAGCATCAATTGCTCCCGCAGTAAACGCAAAAAAGATCAAACTAAGGATAACATCCCATTCCATGCCCATGCTCTATACTCTACATCTACTACAAATTTAAGATACGCTTAGGTACCAACCGTTTTTTATCAGTAATCTCAGCCAAACCTAAACAGCGTTCACCCGAAAAAACCAAAACTTCTGCTTCCGCAGAATGATCAATATTGCTTTCTAAACCATTGCAAAAATATTTTTCCCTTCCTTCAGGAACCTGAATTTTTAAGAAATGGTCAATTGGCGCATACACTGGTAGTAACAAAGTTTCTCTTTGCTCTTCCGTTAAGCTTTCTAAATATTCAATGGTATAACTTGGGATTAACTCAAAATGCCCTGTTTGAATACGGTGAAGCATTGTCAAATGTCCACCACAGCTAAGTGCCTCACCAATATCTTCACCTAGCACACGAATATATGTTCCTTTAGAACAGGTTACATCTAGAGTGATACTATTTTCGGTAAATTCAATAAGCTCTAAAGCATAAATCGTAACTGGGCGCGCTTCACGTTCAATCTCGATTCCTTTTCTGGCAAGCTCATATAACGGCTTACCCTCTTTTTTTAACGCCGAATACATCGGTGGAACTTGTTGAATATCTCCCCTAAACTTTTCTAAAGTTTGCTCAATAAGCTCTTTGCTAAGAACAGGAATAGGACGTTCTTGTAAAATATCGCCTTCAACATCGCCTGTTGTTGTAGTTTGGCCTAATCGAACAGTCGTCTGATAACGCTTTGTCGAGTCCAGCAAATAATGTGAAAACTTAGTGGCCTCTCCTAGACAAATAGGAAGTAAACCAGTCGCTAATGGATCTAATGCGCCAGTATGGCCTGCCTTTTGGGCACGGTACAGCCAACGCACTTTTTGCAAAGCGGCGTTTGAACTGAGCCCTAATGGTTTATTTAATAGAAATACACCACTGATATGGCGACGAGAAATTTTTTGATTTTTTGTCGTCATTTTTACTGGAACACAAAGCTAGAAAAAAGTGCCGACATGTTAGCAAATTCGGCAAGATATTTTCAGAATATTTAGATGCGTTTTCACTTATTTTATGGCACATTAATGATCAAGTAAAAAAACAACAAATTAAAACTTAAGGAAGATATCTTTATGCAAAGGATGCAGAAAAAGATATTGTGGTGTGTGCTCGGATTTTTTATTTTGAGTCTCATCGCATGTGTATATTGGCTAAGCCCCGACTCGAAAAGTAGCTCACCTCGGTTCAATCAGGATGAGACTAAAACTTTAACATCTACTCATCAAACACCTTTAAATTCAATAACAAGTGATAATGCTTACTTAAGTAAAAGTCAGCAAGATACTCAAGTTAATTGCCAGTTAAAAATTGATAGTTCTCAACATTTAGTTGTAAATAACCAAACCCGTGACTGTTTTGAATATTTTATTACACAGTATGGAGAATCTAATTTACAACAAGTCAAAACGCATTTTGAGAAATTCATACAAGATCAGTATTTAGAACCAGCCCGCTCACAGATTATTGACTTGTGGACTCGTTATTTAAAATACCGTGAGCAGCTTGCACAAATTCAACCACCTCAATCTAAACAACAAGATCAAAATTATTTTCAAAAGATCTTTAGTTCAATTCAAGATATTAGAAAGCGTTTCTTCTCTGCATCTGAAATTGAGGGACTCTTTTCAACAGAAGATATCTATCAGAACTACACATTAGATCGCATGAAAATTTTGGAAGATTCATCTTTAAGTGAAATTGAAAAAGCTAAAAAGCTGAAAGAACGCTTTGAACAGCTACCAGCAGACTGGCAACAAAATCTGCAAGAACTATCAAAACTTGATGATTTGCATACGCTGACCAAACAAATTAAAGCTCGCAATGGTTCAGCGGAGGAACTGCGTCAAATGCGTACAGCACTTGTAGGAGCTGAGGCAACACAAAGATTAGAAACTTTAGATACGCAGCGTAATGCTTGGCAACAGCGAGTTACAGGCTTCTTAAAACAGCGTGATGAAGTTCTCAATAGCAATATGAGTGATAGTGCTAAAAATCAAGCAATTCAACAACTACGCCAACAACAATTTAGCTCATCACAGGAACAACTTCGTCTTCAAACTTTTGAAAAAGTCCATGACCAAGGAGGTGAACTACCATTTAACTATTAGGCTTTTCTATTTCAAAGTGAGCCAAACCTTATCCAGCAGTAACAGCTGCTGCTCATACAAAATAAAAATAGTGAGTAAAAAATGAAAAGGAACTTAATATTTTTCTGTGCTGCAATACTCTCAGGACTGAGTGTTTCAGCAACCCATGCCACAAATGCAGAGCAAGTAAAAAGCTCATTTGTCTACTCGAATTATGCCCAAACCAAATATCCATTGGTTTTTAATCATGGTATGGCCGGTTTTAGCCGAGTTGGGACAGATACGCTTGGTCTTGATTATTGGTATCAGATTCTTCCTGACCTTGCGCGTAACGGAGGAAATGTCTGGGCAACAAGGGTTTCACCGTTTAACTCAACCGAAGTTCGCGGAGAACAACTTGCCCAACAAGTAGAAGAAATTATTGCTATTACGGGAAAACCTAAAGTCAACTTAATCGGACATAGTCACGGGGGACCAACAGTTCGCTATGTCGCTGGTATCATGCCAGAGAAAGTTGCTTCACTTACTACTATCGGAGCACCTCACAAAGGTTCTCGAATGGCAGATGTCATCCTGAATGTTGAGGGTACTCCTCTGTCTGGACTGGCAACATTAGTAAACTGGTTTTCAGCAGCGATTACTTGGGCAGAAGGGCTAGATCCAACTAGTTATCCGCATGACTCTTTAGCTGGCGCTCATAGCCTCTCAACTCAAGGCTCGGCACAGTTTAATGCACAATTTCCAATGGGTGTTCCTACCACATCTTGTGGTGAAGGTGCTTATCAAGAGAAAGGAATCTATATGTATTCATTCTCTGGCAATAAAGCACTCACAAATCCATTAGATCCTTTTGATATTGCATTAACAGGAAGTAGTTTGGTTGTTGACCCACTGGGAGATAACGATGGACTAGTTTCTAGATGTAGTGCCAAGTTTGGTAAGACTATTCGTGATGACTATAACTGGAACCATTTAGATGAAGTCAACCAAGTGCTTGGTATACGTTCTATTTTTGCAGCAGACCCTGTGTCGGTTTACCGCCAGCATGCTAATCGTTTAAAACTACAAGGATTATGATTCCAAATAAAAAAATGCGCCAAAAGGCGCATTTTTTTACTCGGTATAAGCTTACGCTTTACGAGCTGGTAATTTTTCACGAATACGTGCAGCTTTACCAGACAAGTCACGGAGGTAGTAAAGTTTAGCACGACGAACGTCACCACGACGTTTCACTTCGATTTTAGCAACAACTGGTGAGTGAGTTTGGAATACACGCTCAACACCAACACCGCTAGAAATTTTACGTACTGTGAACGCAGAGTTCAAACCACGGTTTTTCTTAGCGATAACAACACCTTCAAATGCCTGAAGACGTTCACGGTCACCTTCTTTTACTTTAACTTGAACAACTACTGTGTCACCAGGAGCAAATTCAGGAAGGTCAGTTTTTAACTGTGCATTTTCAACAGCTTGAACTAAAGGATGTTTACCACTCATTGTGGGAATCTCCAATATGTGCGGAGTCAGAAGAGGTCTGATTTTCCGCTGGGGATAGAGGCTAAAAACGCATATCAACCCGTTTAACTTTCCCTTTACGACAATCGTAAAGAGCCTTAATTACACATAAATCTATAAATTTAAATAGACTTATGGTTTAACTCGAAGCATTGCTTCTCGTCTTATGTTAGAACTTTCGTTCTTGAGAATAGCAATTAAGAATTACCGCTATTCCCTTGTATATCTTTTAGCCATTTTTTTTGCTGTTTAGTCAACTCTACTTTTTCTACCAACTCTGGTCGGCGTTCTAAAGTCCGTTGATATCGCTGCAAAAAACGCCACTTTTCAATGTTGGCATGATGTCCTGATTTTAAAATTTCAGGGACATCTAAACCTTCAAAATGGTCTGGCTTAGTATATTGCGGACAATCTAAAAGACCATCTACAAAAGAATCCTGTATCGCTGATTGCTCATCTGACATTACATTCGGCAAACGGCGAATAATACTATCAAGCAACACCATGGCAGGTAGTTCACCGCCAGATAAAACATAATCTCCAATTGACCATTCCTGATCAACGTAATGCTGGATCAAACGTTCATCGACGCCTTCATAACGTCCACACAATACAATCAAGCCGTCATAATCAACAAACTGCTGTACTGCCTGTTCATTTAAAGTTTTACCTTGTGGAGACATATACACCACAGGTACATGAACACATCCTGCTTGCGAAGCAAGTTGTTTGGCATGGTTAATTGCTTTTGCGAGAGGCTCAGCCATCATTACCATACCAGGACCACCGCCAAATGGACGTTCATCCACTCTCCGGTAACTCCCTTCAGCAAAATCACGTGGATTAATACAAGTGACTTGTACAATGTCACGCTTTGCTGCACGTCCGCTAATCCCGTAGGCTGTAATCGCTTCAAACATTTCAGGAAAAAGCGTAATGACTGCAAAAAACACCGCAGACTCCTCTATTTTCCTGCTGCGTTAATCCCCTAAAAAAGGATTAATAATCTACGCCCCAATTAACGTAAATGCGACCAGCTTCAAGATCAACGCGTTGTACCACGTCTTTATGCCAAGGAATCATGCGTTCTTCTGAATCAATGCTGTCTGGTGTAGCACGTACAACCATCACATCATTAGCTCCAGTTTCAAACAACTCATGAATTTGCCCTAGGTTTACTTCCTGTTCTTCATCACCAAGTCCTAACACCGTTAAGCCTTTCAAATCTGACCAGTAGTACTCATCTACATCTGCTTTTGGCAATTGAGATTTAGCAATCCAGATATTAGCGCCAACCAAGCTCTCTGCTCCAGTGCGATCACTCACACCTTTTAAAGAGACAACTAAGCCTTTACCATGTGGTTTCCAACGTTTTACATCAACTGTTTGCCAACCAGCCTTGGTCTCAATGTACCAAGGCAAGTAGTCAAACATATTGCTCATGGGTTCCGTATTGGAATACACCCAGAGCCACCCATTTAATCCATAAGCTGAACGTAACTGTCCAATCTGAATACGATCTTCGGGAACATTCTGTGTTGGTGTCATGGGCTACCTACTACAATAATTATGCAGTAGCTTTTTTAGCTTGAGCAGCCAAAGAAGCAACACGTTCAGAAGGTTGAGCACCTTGAGAAACCCAGTGAGCAAAACGGTCTGCGTCTAAACGAAGTTTTTCTGCTTGACCTTGTGCAGTTGGGTTAAAGAAACCGATACGCTCGATGAAACGACCATCACGTGCATTGCGGCTATCAGTCACAACGATTTGATAGAATGGACGTTTTTTTGCGCCGCCACGTGCTAAACGAATAACAACCATGATAAAAGCCTTATAATTCTTACGGATTATCCCTGCGCCGACCATCGGCAACACTTCAAACCCCTTTCATAGAGGGCGACATTCTACGTGATTTTCACCCTGAAAGAAAGATTAAATTTTGAGTTATCCGCAGTTTTGAATTTAAATTACTCTGTCCAACTTGATGAAGCCGATAGTGCACAATCTGTAGCACCTTTTGCCCAAAATTTTTGCCCTTGATCATTTAAGCAAATAATTCCATCACCCGCTTGTGAAGTATTAGCGATTGGTGTTGCCGTAAGCACCCATGTCGAATCGTTTAAAGTAGTAAAAGCTAAAGTATATAAAGCTTTGCCCTGAAGAGGACTCACATTAGAGCCATAAATTGATTGTATAGTTGCATTTGAGGGATAACGGTTATTCACCATTTTTTGAGACTCTAAAGTTTGTGCAATATTCATCATTTCAGATTGAACGGCTGTACGATTCCCTTTACGAACATATTGTAAATACGATGGAGTAGCTATCGCTACCAAAATTGCAATAATTGCCACCACAACCATAATTTCTATTAGTGTAAAACCATTCTTCACTGCCAACTCTCACTATTTGCTTCACATGTGTTACATGTAGTTGTTCCACCACAATCATTATCAACAGCAGTAGCTGTTAAGCTCTGGCAACGTAAACCTGAGTTTTTAGCAATAAAATTAAGATTTCTGGAATCTGTAGTAGTCGCTCTAATCACCCATGTCTGCCCATTCGCAGCAGAACTCGTTAATAAATTACCAGCAGTGGTATCATCAGTGATCTGAATCGTATACCCCCCACGAGTTAACGTTACAGAGGTTGTGGTAAATCCCCTATAGGTAAAATTTCTAGACTTATGCTGCTCCAATCGCTCAGCTAATTTTAAAATCTCACTCTTAGCGGCAGATGCGGTAGCTCTACGGGCATAACTTTGATAAGAAGGAACAGCAATAGCAACAAGAATAGCTAAAGTAAGAAGAGTGACCATAAGTTCAATCAGAGTAAAACCCCGATTGAACTTCAAATTATAGTATTTACTCATAAACCATCCCTTTTAGCGATACCGCTCATACCAGCGTGCAGGGATCAAATAGCTTGTGCATTGCCACTGCCCTGTTCCTTGCTCATTACCAGATAACTTTAATTTTCCACAACTGTTTTGCGGAGATGGATTATCTTCACTAGGCACAAACGTAATATTGCGAACCCCTGAACCAATTACATTTAGGTTCTTTGTTCCATCTGTCCCAAAACCACTATTATCTTCCTTATTATGATTAATCGATCCATCAGTATTCAGACACACTCCAAATGGCAGACAATAAGTTTGTCGATCTGTTTCACCTACTACACGTGGTAAACAAGGGTCTGACGCAACAATACCCGTTCCTTGAGGATCATAGACAGGAACTATTAAATTACCTGTAATTGCTATTGGTTCTTCAAAGGCTTTCATTCCCCCTTTAATACGGAAGCTATTATCAGCTTTTTCAGTACCATTGCTCGTACTAGAAAGTGATCGGTACCAACCTGCTTGACCTGTACCCGTACTTGGAAAGAAAACCTGCCCTACGCTCGTTTCGCCTGCTCTTAATATTTGTGGGTTTTTCCGTAGATTTGAGCGAATAAGATCCTTAGTTTCAAGCTGACTATCACTTAACGACATTAAATTCTTTTTGATAAAGTCTCTATCAATAATTCCATAAACATTATTTACAGGTCGACCACTAAGCGCCGTACTAGGAGACATACCTTCTCGGCCAATAATTGGATAAACATCTAGTGGTGTACTTCGATCACCAGAAGCGATACCAACCGTAATAAATGAGCGAACACCATAATCATGAATTGTTACGGTAGGCGGCTCATAAAAACGAGGGGCATTTCCACCTGTGTAATCATTTCCACTATCATTTGTTGTATCGTTTGTTGCCAGATTTGCCAATCTCACAACTCTTATACCGAAACCACTATAAGTCGAGTTAGTTTGAGTCTGATTATTATTAAGATCTACACGAAAGACTTGTCCACCTAAATCGCCAAAATACAAATGATCTACTAAGCCATCACCATCTCGGTCCAAAGTACTAATACGGCTAACAATACTATGCTTCATATTAGCGTTATCATTATTGGACCCTGTATCACTGGCCCACCATAAACGCTCTCCGGTTTTAGCATCGATAATATAGACAGCATTTCCTTTTGCCTTACCATTGCTAAAGCATGAGTCACTCAACGTGATATTTGGTTTCTCGTAGCATTGATCATAACCACCACCAACAATCATGACACGTCTAATCGCACCGTTATAACGAATATTTGCAAGTACAGGCTTAGACCAGCTTTGCCCCATACGGCTATAGTCAGATTGATCTGCACCTATTCTAAACATTAATTGTGGGGAACTTGGATTTAATACATTTAATCCATAATAGCTACTGCCCCCCATACGCATTCCACCATAAATATTCATTTGTTTAGCAGTAACTTTTGATACTGCTGAACTACCTGAACCTGTAGTGGTAATGTTATATGCTGGATCCGATACCCATGCTCCATCCATACCTTGAGCAGGGGCTGTTGAATCACTTTGCCCTACCACTAAAGCTTTAGACGCTACCGTATCATTTAATATATCGGCTGGGATAAATACCATTTGCTCAACCCCAGAAGAGGCATCTACGATATGCAATCCTCCTTCCATACTTCCGTAAAGAATAGATTGCTCACGTGCACTGGTTAAATTTCCATTTTGATCTAAAGTACCACTATAAGTCAGCTGTACCGGAAAAGAGTGGATACTCCCGCCCATCGATAAATAAGGGGCATTTGATGTGGTTAATGTGCTTGGTAGAGCTGTCGCCGTAATATCTGTCGGATAACCCAAGTAATTTAATAATTTTAATTTTAAGCTCACAGGGAATGCCTTCAAAACATCTTGTCCCGTAGAGCTATTAAATTTTCCTAGCACATAACTTGCAGTATTAGCCGCTGTATCAAAAGGATTTGTATTTATAGCAGGCGCAGCAGGAATTTTCAGTAAGTTAGTATTTGTAGTTGATATTTTAGTTAAACTACCATCTGTAGCCACGGTAGAAACATCAGTAAACAGATTTCGGATTTTATTTTTTGCTGCATAATAATATTTAGTAATATTACCTTGAGAATTTACCTCTTCTGGCTGACCTAAAGTTGGTAATGGTACATTGCTATAGGCTCCCCCTAAAAAAACTTTTCCGCCATCATTATAACTAGAGCTATTCCAATAATCTTTTGTACCACTACGGAATGCTCCATTTGCATCATAGACCAGCCCACCAGAGTTCGCTTCAAATGCACCAGCATTTGAACCAGATAAAACCACATGATATTTTTTTAAGTTACCTCGCCAAGTCAGATAAGCATTTGCCGGATCTGGCTCAAAAGTCCGTAAATAACCATATTCCTGTAGGTTTTTAGGATTTAATGCATCATAAGGTACAGAAATCGCACCAGTAGTAAGAGGCTCTAAAGGCACCTTCCCTAAGTTATTAATAAATGCAATTACGCTATCGGTTACTCCCTGCGCACTTTGGGTAGGAAAAAATCCACCATTACCATAACCTGGGGCAGATACAGCATTTGTTCCCTGATTTGGAGAACATGCATCATCTCCACTTCTATCTATTTGAGTACGAGAACTCATTTTACAAGCGTTCTTCGCATCTGTAGTGCTCAAGGCATTTAATGCTGAACCAAAACCAACAAAAGCAGTTTGTATAGATACATTAGCTGGGTTTGTAGCATTATTAGCATCACTTTGAATTACCCCGCCATTAAATAAGGCCTTAGCGAAGTTACTCATATAATCCCAGTTTGTACCACCGCTCAGTCCACCACTATTACTAAATGAGCTAAGGTTCAATGCAGAGGCTAAAACAGAAGAGTTTACGTTATTCGTTGGTTCACCATCAGACAAAATATAAACCCCTTGTCCATCACAACTTTGACGCTGACTAACGGGAGGTAATGGTGATTTATATGTAGTGTAGTTGGTATCTGGATCTTTTGAACTTTGAACGGAGCTATTAAATCCACTATAACTGTTTGTACCTAAAATTGTTTTAGTTTGATAGACACATGTACCAGCCACTGTATTAACTGTACATTGCGTATCATAGGTATCTGTTGTTGGATTAGTTAAAGAAGCCGCACTCCAAGTAGTACATCCATTAGAGTTATATGCTGTACAGCTTTGATAATTAGGTGTTGAACTGGTTACTTTAGTTTCACTATAAGTAGTTTTATAGTAATAGGTCGTTGTAGGATAAAACCATCCAGTCGTTTTATAATAATAAGTGGTGTAAGTCGTTATATTTCCATTTGTTGAGCTTGTAGTATTACTACTATAGTTAGATAAATTAGACTGGCTTGGAATTGTGGTCGGCGTATATGTACACTTTGTATTATCTGTTGAACCACTAGCTGAATTATTACCACAGGCATAGTAAACGGTTTGTGACGTCTGAGTTAAAACTGGATAATATTTAAAATACATTGCCACATTTGCTGTAGTCGAGCTTAATGTTCGTGTTCCCATTAAGTAAGCTGCTGCCTCAGCATAAGCATTAGCAGTAGGCGTTCCTCCACTTGCTTCTAATCCAGCTACAGCATTTTTTAATGCAACTCTTTGTGCAGATCCTACAACGCCCAAATTTGCTGCTGGAACCAAAATTTCGCCGCTACTGCCATCACCAGTAGTACCACTACTGTATGTAGAGAAATGCCCCAATCCAACACTTACATTATTAAATATCGGGTTATTATTTTCTAAAAAAGAAAACATACCATCTTTTAGGCGCGTTAACCGGTCATAACAACGATAACTATTATCTGCCTGTTTCTCACATCCAGTAGCTAAATTAGTTACTTTACTAAGGGTTGTATTTGAGGAAACCCAGCAATAATACCGACGATAACTAGGAGTAGTTGTTGAGTTTACATAAGTAGTTGAACAACTTGTAATACCGTAATCATCATAAATACTATAACCAGGCTGGATCGTACGCCCCATTGATCCAGAAGTATCTAGCATCATAACAATTGTTTTTTTACCTGCTGTAGGTGCGGCATAAATTTGTAAATCACTTGCCTGCACTACAGAACTTGACATAAGCCATGTAAATGTCATCGAAGTTGAATAGATGGCATACCATAATTTATTTGGTTTGAAATGTAGTTTCATGATATTCCCCATTATGAACCTGGCGCCATAGTTTCAGTAAGCTTATTGGTATAGTTAAATTCTTGAATCTGAGTACTAAAAGGTACATTATGATTTGCCAAACAATCAGCTAACGTTTGTTTATTACTTAATGAGCTATCAAAGTTATCGCTGATCTTGGCACTATTTGTACTCAAACAATCTGCTTGCAAAGTTTGCATTGAGGTAGAAGCATAAGCAGGTAAAAAAGAAGTTGTAATCACTCGAATGCGTTGTGTAGAAAGCATACTCTTTGGTAAAGCAGTACCTTCAGACGCATTTGTTCCACGTGGTAAATTTGAACCTGGAACATCATTAACGGCATCTGTTGGAATGCTTACAGCAATTTGTGTAACGACAGCTTGACGATTACTTCCATAATCAGTGGTCAGGTCACAAAAGCCAGCCACTCCTCCATCCTCTACCACGGCATTGTTAGCAGTTCCTGCTCGCAGTAGACTCGCATCTCGGGTTTGGGCAAAACTTACAGTGGTCGAAACTGGCTTATAGCAAAAATTATATTCCGATCCAGGATGACTCTCATTTTCTTTGAGTGCTGCTCCTAACACATTACTAATATTTGTAAGCGTCGTTGGATCCATCTGTGTGATGAGCTGTATAGGAGTATCAGAAGATTGAAAATTTAATTGGCCAATTTGGCTATTTGTTGCAACTTTCAAAGAAACAATAGCCACCCTAATGGCTAAAACTCCCACAGCAATAACAATTAACAAAATAATAAGCACAACAATAAGCGTCGCACCTTTTTGATGATGTTGGACTATATATTTGCTTCTCAAATGGGTCATAGTTTTTCCCCCATTGCATTACGTAAAGCAATTGTTGTGCTATAAACGCGTCGTAAGAATCGTGTACTTGTATCTGAGGCATGTACTGTTTGATCTAACATTACAAAAGTTTGATTAGGATCGACTGCTTTGTTTTGAGCATTATTGGTAGAACGTGCTAATACAGAAATTTGTATGGATAAGATACGCGGAGCTAATTGTGTAGGGGTCGCATCTCTTGCAGCTTGTGCAGCCACTCGATATTGGGGAATAGTGTAATAAGCAAAATTACCAGCTGCATTTTTCGCGCCTAATAGAACATGAAAATGATCAATACGTGGCAATATAATTTGACCCGCATCTCCAAACCCATCAACTGATGTTGGTTGAGCTGTAGGTGTGGTAGAAGGTGTATTTGCATCACATGCTAGTGCATAATCTTGTTGTGAACTCCCATTATTATCGAGACGTAAAAAATAGCGCTCTACAACAAGATCACCCGCCAAAACATTTGCACCTTCACAATTTGTCATATTAGAAGGAGCAATAAATTGAATAGTAAGCTGATCACTCTGTATAGTTGCATTTGAACTGTTCTGTATATTTGAAAGGCCTTTCCACTGGTTATTTAAGGTACTTACTGTATCGCCTGCACCACGGCTTAATAAAGCATCTGCGATATAGACGTTAGTCCCCGTATTAGGCACAAAATTTACATTGTTATTATTGGTAGCAGTAGAACCCGTTAACACTATCCCTCCCCAAGGAGTAGTATCATTTAACTGAGGATTTATAATATTTCCATAATTGACAAGTCGTATGTCACGTACAATATAATCCAGACCAAAAATACCACTATCTTGTATTTCAGCATTCGCTTTTTGTAGACGACTTGATAAAATTCCACCTATAAACAATTGAGTAGCAGCTGCAACAAGAATTAAACCTAAAGCCAAAGCAACCATAAGTTCAATTAAGGTAAATCCTTGCTGCTTTTCTAAAAATGATCGATTCATCAATATGTCTCCATCATTAAACACTTAGAATTAGAGACATAAATTCCACTACTAGTGATGCAATTTGATACATCTACAGTTGATGTACTCCCACTTGTACTCGTTACTGGTAAAGTTTTTCCCCAAAAAGCGAATAAACATTGCCTTTGTAAAGTCATAGTTGAAGTAACGCCTGGACAATTTGTCATTGTAATTTTGATACCCAGCTGATCTGCATTTTTTGCTGTTTGATATGCGTCAAATTGAGCAAGCTGTGAAGGCGTACACGGCCTATTAAAGCAGGAAGTCGGAGCCACTGTAGTTGATGAAAAATTACTATAACTACGCACAAATGCTGGATATTGACCAGCTTGAACACTATTTGTGCGAATATTTTCAGCTAACCCCCTCATGACTATCATCGCCTGAGATTTAGTTAATGCTTCTGAAGATGCGTCCATTGCCCTGATCTGAAGTGCTACATAACCAAGTACTCCTATTGCAAGTAGAATTAAAGCAACTAAAACTTCTATTAAACCAACACCTGCTTGAACTTTCAGATTGTTTAAATGCATTAGCATGTCTCCTCAGCTTTAAAAACCAAAGCTCCAAGTTTTGTAAGTATAAAATTTTTCTTTTTATTTATTCTTGAATTACAAATAGATATAAGTGCATCCTGAGTAATATTACTCACAACTCCATTTGCGTTAAATGTTAAAGTAGTGATAGCTAAAGAACTTTGGGTATTATCAGCAGCTATATTTTTTAGCGTTAGAGTGTTGTTAGAAGTAGGTTGCCAATTTAATAAAGTGGCAGTATTAGAAGCCGCTGAATTCAAATTAACTGAAACATTCTGACGACCAAGCACAGCCTGACTTTTCGCCTCAGATAGAGTGCTAATTAAATCTCTTTGATTAGTATCTAAACGTTTACTTTCTAATAAATTTGACATAGACGGCGCAGCCATCATTGCAATAATAGCCATGACTGCAATTGTTACGATGAGTTCCACTAAGGTGAACCCTTCTTGCGGAGTAATTCCCCTCATCCCCATAACCCCAAATAAATTTAAAACTTTTTATTTCTATATAAATTTTACGTTCTACTTTTACAAAACGAATACAAACCAGATAAAGGGTATAAAAAAACAGATAACCGTCATTTGACAATCATCTGTTTAAATTTTTTAAAATCAATATGTTAAATAAGTCACATTTTATGCTTGAGTAACATGAATACGTAACTCTTTAGGAAGACTAAAAGTAATATTTTCTTCACGCCCTTCTAACTCTTTAGGTGCTTGGGCTCCCCAATCCTGTAAACGTTGAATCACTTGTTTAATTAAAATTTCTGGAGCAGAAGCGCCTGCTGTAACGCCAATTTTACAAGTATCATTGAACCATGATTGTTCAAGCTGATCAGCGTTATCTACTAGATAAGCAGCTTTCCCCATACGTTCAGCAAGCTCTCGTAAACGATTCGAATTTGATGAATTAGGTGATCCAACAACTAATACGACATCGCATTTTTCAGCTAAATCACGTACGGCATCTTGTCTATTTTGAGTTGCATAACAAATATCATCTTTGCGTGGCCCTTGAATTTTAGGGAACTTCGCACGCAAAGCATCAATGACTTTCGCAGTATCATCAATAGATAAAGTCGTTTGTGTAACAAAAGCTAATTTTTCTGGATGTCTGACTTCAAGCGCTGCTACATCGGCTTCATCTTCGACCAAATAAATGTCACCGCCTTTTAATTTGTCATATTGTCCCATTGTTCCTTCAACTTCTGGGTGCCCTTCATGACCAATTAAAATCGCTTCTGTACCTTCACGGGCATATTTAGTCACTTCAATATGCACTTTCGTAACAAGCGGACAAGTCGCATCAAAAACTTTGAGACCTCGACGCTCTGCTTCTTGCTGAACCGCTTTTGAAACTCCGTGCGCACTGAAAATTACAATAGAATCATCTGGCACTTGATCCAGCTCATCAACGAAAACAGCCCCTCTTTGACGTAAGTCATCTACCACAAATTTATTGTGTACAACTTCATGACGCACATAAATAGGTGGATTAAAACATTCCAAAGCCCGATTGACGATTGCTATGGCTCGATCAACACCGGCACAAAAACCACGCGGATTAGCTAACACAATTTCCATAACAGCCTCAAAATTAATAAAACAGGGGAAGTTCTCGTAAATATTTGCAGTTAAAACTATTCAGTTTAAACGCACGGTACACTACAATAGCGAAGATATTTTATCATATCAGGAAAAATATCATGTCGGGTCTATTGTTTGTCGTTTCTGCTGCATCAGGAACGGGCAAAACATCTTTGGTGAAAGCCCTACTTGACCGTGTGAGCAATTTACATGTTTCAGTTTCGCATACTACCCGAGGTCAACGACCAGGTGAGTTAGATGGTGTTCACTATCATTTCACAAGAAAAGATGTCTTTTTAGACCAAGTAAATCAAGGTGGATTTATTGAATACGCTGAAGTATTTGGTAACTACTACGGCACTTCTCAAGCAACTGTTAAACAACAATTAGCTCAAGGGCATGATGTCTTGCTTGAAATTGACTGGCAAGGTGCTGAGCAAGTACGTAAACTCTTTCCTGAATCTAAACAGATCTTTATTTTACCACCTACTCAATTCGATTTACGTCAACGGTTATCTAACCGTGGCACAGACTCTGTGGAAGTCATCGAACATCGCTTAAGCTGTGCTGTGGAAGACATGCAACACTATGTAAATTTTGATTACATTATTATTAATGATGACTTTAATAAAGCACTTCATGAGCTTGAAGCAGTAATTACTGCAAACCGCTTAGTGTTATCTCAACAAGCAAATAGATACCAAGCATTAATTCAGGACTTGATTACTCCTCAACCAAAACAGGAATAACTTGAGTCTAGAACGAAAGCCTTTTATACTATTTAGTCTGTTCAAATTTACCATTCCAAAACGAGAACTTTTATGGCACGCGTCACCGTTGAAGATTGTTTAGATCATGTAGACAACCGTTTTGAGCTTGTGCTCGTTGCAAGTAAACGTGCTCGTCAATTGGCACGTCAAGGCATGGAGCCAACTGTAGAATGGGATAACGACAAACCAACAGTTGTTGCTTTACGCGAAATCGCTGTAGGTCACGTAACGAAAGAAATTCTTAAACAACGTGAGCAAGATTATCAAACTTCTAGTCTTGATCTTGCCCTTTCTACAAACAGTTTAAATTTAGAAGGTTTTTCTTTCTAATTACTCCTGTTTCTATAAAAAACCATCGTTTCTTTGCGATGGTTTTTTATTTGGCTTCTTTATATTTAAAAACATATTGGCAAAAGCAATTATTTTCATTGAAAAAAAAATACACTTTTTCAAACGAAAAAATTGACAAGTTCCGCAATATGCTTTTCATTAAGAAGTAGATAGATTTAGTTTTTTAAGTAACAGAAAAAGGGTGGTCTATGCCAGGCGAAGAGGTCAGCCAAGCCAAGCAACAGCTCAAATTAATTATCGAACCTTACTTATCAGTAAGTGAAGTCGAGAAAGTGCTTGCTGCCTGTGATTTTGGAGATCTGGCACACACTGGTATTACCCGTAAAAGTGGTGAACCTTATATTCTGCATCCTATTGCTGTCAGCTGTATCTTAGCTAATATGCGTTTGGATCCTGAAACTTTAATGGCAGCGCTCTTACATGACGTCATTGAAGATACTCAATATACCAAAGATGATATTATTGAGCGCTTCGGGCAAACAGTTGCAGAACTCGTTGATGGCGTAACTAAGCTAAGCCAGTCAAGCGATAAAGAATATAATAAAGCCGCATCTTTCAGAAAAATTCTGCAAGCAACCTTACAAGATCCACGCGTTATTATTATTAAACTAGCTGATCGCTATCATAATATGACCACATTGGGTGCTCTGCGTCCCGATAAACGTGCTCGTATCGCGCAAGAAACTTTTGATATTTTTGTACCTATGGCAAGATTAGTCGGCATGAATGAGATGGCTGATAATCTTGAAAATTTATGTTATCAAAATCTTGATTTAGATATGTTTGATAACGTTCAAAATGCTTTACTTCAAACCAAACCCGAACGATGTAAATATCAAAGTATTTGGGAACAAAATCTTGCAGAGCTTCTGCACAACTATCACATTCAAGGTCGCATTAAAAAGAAAAATAATAATATTGAGTTATTACGCCATTTCGTTAAAAACGAAATGGATTTACAAGAGCTGACTCATAGTCATGCTTTTGAAATCGTTTTACAGTCTATTGCTGACTGCGACCGCTTAGTGGCAGCATTAAAAGAAAATTTCCAAGTCATCCAATATCAAGATCATATCCGCCGTCCACTACCTGGCGGGAATCAGTCTTTACTGATCAAGCTCAAAGGCGAAAAAACTACGCTATCACTCACCATCCAAACTGAATTGATGCGTAAAGCTGCCCGTTTTGGTGTGGTATTAGGTGAAAATGCTCCACAAACTTGTCGCTCTGCCATTCAGGCATCAATGCAAAATTTAAATACACTCATTGATAGTGAATGCGCTAAGACAACTTTTAACGATTTACTTGATTATCTACATCAAGAAAAAATTTGGGTCTATACCCCACATGGTCAATTACATGAATTACCACAAGGGGCAACAGTAGTCGATTTTGCCTATTCAGCTAGTCTTTTCTTGGGTAACCATGCGGTAGGTGCGAAAGTTGATGGTGAAATTAAGCCACTTTCAACCCCCCTAGTCAGTGGACAAGTTATTGAGATTATTACTGATGTTTTAGCAACACCAAATCCAGATTGGCTTAGCTTTATTAATACTCAGAAAGCTCGTCGTGCTTTACAACACGTGCTCAAAGATCAAGATATTGAAGAACAACGCTTAGTGGGTGCCCAAGCACTTTCACGCGCTTTGAAACTCTTTAATCGTTCAATCAACGACCTTTCAGATGCAGATTGGCTAGATCTTTTACAATGGCGTCATATTGACAATAAAAATGCATTATTTGAGCAAATTGCAGTTGGAGATTTACTTCCTCAACTTGTAGCCAACCATTTGTTTGCAAATGATAAACATCCACAAGTAGAAAATTCGGACCGATTAATTCAAGGTACTGAAGGTATCGATGTTAAATATGCTCACTGCTGTAACCCAATTTTAGGCGATTTAATTCAAGGTCATTTAACACGTCGTGGCCTAATTGTGCATCGTATTCGTTGTCATAATTTACTTCATGAACAACATCTACACCCAGAAAATATTATGCCACTTCAATGGAAAGCAGATGATGTAGATGATGTACGATTTACGGCCTACCTTGCGATTTATATGGCAATGAATGATGAACAGATATCAGATCTCATCTATCAATGCCGTAAAAATAATGCGGGGGTGGAAATGGTGCATTCCAATGAGCAACGTACTTTCGTCAATATTGTAGTCAACAATCGTAAACATATTGCGAAAGTCATTCGTGATTTACGAATGCACTATGGATTCCCACGTATTGAGCGTTTGGATGCCCCTGCTCCACAAGCAGAAGTTTCTAAAGTCAGCTAAAAATTGTTCTACTTTACTAAAATCTAACTTTCCATAAGCACCTAATTAATTAAATCGATGATACTTTTGTCAAAACCTATCATCGATTATGATGGAAAAAGATTTAATCAAGGAGAACCAAATGTCCCGCCAAGTCATTCATACTGAAAATGCCCCTGCTGCTATCGGCACATATTCTCAAGCTATTTTAGTAGGTAACACACTCTATCTATCAGGGCAAATTGGTTTAGACCCTTACAGTATGGAACTTGTAGACGGTATTGAAGCTCAAATCCGCCGTGTATTCGATAATCTCAAAGCAGTATGTGAAGCTGCGGGTGGCTCACTTGCAGATATTGCAAAGCTCAATATTTTCCTTACTGATTTATCTAATTTCCAGCTTGTAAACCAAATTATGGGCGAATATTTTGCTCAGCCATACCCAGCTCGTGCAGCACTTGGGGTAGCAAGTCTACCTAAAGGCGCATTAGTAGAAATGGATGGAATTGTAATTATTAATCAATAAGATAAATATTTAAGGAAAAAAATAATCCTTAAATATTTAGTTCTAAAATTAGATACCGCTATGCTTAGAAATCTAAACAACCATTAGATTTCCGCTTAGGCGGTATTTTTTTATCCAAAATCCCAATAAAGATAAATGAGATTTTAAATGAATTTCATTGACAAACGATAATAATTATCAATAATATCAATTATCGCATTTATATTTGGGGATTACTCCCATGTACGTTTGCTTGTGTCGTGGCATTACCGATCAGGATATTAAAGACGCTATTGAAAATGGCGCTGAAAGCTATCGTGAAATTCGCGATTTGCTTGACCTCGGTACTTGCTGTGGACGCTGTGCACCAGAAGCACGTGCTATTATTAGTGAAGAATTAGCAGAAATTGCTGCGCGCATTTCTGTAGCTGCATAATAAAAATTAGTATTTAACAGTAAATTATTGACTCCTCCACCGCTTTTTGCGGAACGTTAATTGTTCCTCATTCAAGCGGTTTTTTTTGGAAGGAAATTCAGCTTTACCAATATTGTGTTGTTTTTGATTGCGATTTTCATTTGCTGTTCTATAAATTACTCGCCATATCTGTGAATGTTCACTAAAATGAATTCATAGATTGCCTTAATTGGATTAAGGCAGAAATTGTTTTGGAGTAGCTACAATGAAAGGCAATCGTGATGTAATCAATCAGCTTAACCAAGTGCTGTATCATCATTTAACTGCAATTAACCAATACTTTTTACACTCTCGCATGTTTAATGACTGGGGAATTGAACAACTCGGTTCTGCTGAATATAAAGAATCAATTCGTCAAATGAAGCATGCCGACAAGATTATTGAACGTATCTTATTTTTAGAAGGACTTCCTAATCTTCAACATCTAGGTAAATTGTATATTGGTCAGCATACAGAAGAAGTTCTGCAATGTGATATTCGCAAAGTGAAAGAAAACATTGAAGCTATTCAAAAAGCAGTTGCATTAGCTGAAACAGAACAAGACTATGTAACACGTGATTTGGTACAAGAAATTTTAGAAAAAGAAGAAGAATACTGGGATTGGTTAGATACTCAAATTGACCTTATCGGTAGCGTTGGTATCGAAAACTATATCCAGAGCCAAATGTAATTTCTCATAAAAAAATCCCCTTGAAAACAAGGGGATTTTTTTATTTATCTTTTAATAATTGCGGCAGTGTTATTTGCTGTCCATAAAGGTGCTGCAAAATAAATATTTGTCGCTCTGCCTGATCTATTTTTCCATTATAAGCAAGTAACTGAGCATATTTACGTAAATTATAGGGGGTTGCTTTGTTCTTCACAAAATTTCCCCATTGAACTAACTCTGCTTCAGATAAAGTTACATGAGGATTAAGCGCAATCCACTTTAAACGCTGCTCAAATTGGGTTAGAACAAAAATCTGGTCACTTCCCATAAGCTCGGCATTTGGCTGCTTATTTTTAAATAGTAAATTACTATTCATGACATATACGTTGTAATCACGCCAAATTGCGATCATAAGTATTAAGCTAATACCCCAAATTAAATGCGGAAGATGTTTACCTAGTACAAAACCTTTCAGTATTGGAGTCTGTGCTTGAATTACACCCAATAAAAAGCCACAAGTCAGTAAGAAATAAGCATAACGCTGCGGAAATTCTAACATGGCATGAATAAGTACTGTACAGACCATCATCACTGCAATAATCGAAATTGTTTCTTTCGCTTGTTGATTTAACCAAAACAACCAAAATGTAAAGTAAGCAATAATCACGATACCAATTGGAATACCATTCCAAATAATAAGATCTAGCAATACATTGTGAGCACTAGTCGTCCATTCTGCTGTTGGGAAAAGAGTATAAGCAGACATTTGAGCAACACTAGTTTGGTTCCACCCATATCCCAACCAAGGATGTTGCTGTACAGCGAGTAACATTTGCGTCCAGATATTAAAACGCAAATAACCAGAACTTGCCCGTTCAGCCAAGCTACTCGCCTGAGTTATATCTGTATGCGACCATGCCTCAATTAAGCTTGTAAGAAACGGTAAAACTAAGCCCGCCATGAGGAAAAAGCCAGCACACCATAATAAGCCTTGAAAAAGTCCAAAACGCTTCGGTTTGTTAAATTGCTTAATAGCCCAATAGGTGAGTAAAAATGGAAAAACAATCCAAGAAGTGCGTGATTGACTTAGGACAACTGCAAATAAAATAGTTAGTGCTGATGGCAAGAGTAACCAAACTGAAGCCTTGTTCTTTTCATATAAATATAAGCATCCTAATAACCCCATAATGAGAAAGGTTGCCATATTATTGGGTTGGCCAAAGTTACCGTAAGGTCGATTACCAATTAAATGCAACATATGTGCAAAATGCGTATCAATATTTAACCACTGGCAAACCGCAATAAAGCTAGTTGCAACTGAAACAATAACAGCAAGTAGGCTAAACCCTGTAAAAATTTGGTCCCGCTGCTGATAATCTAATGACAGGTTATAGCCAGCCACAACCATAAACCAAAAGCCTAATAAGTAAAGTGAACTTAACAAAGCTGTACTAAAATCAAAAACCAGACCAAAAGCCCACTGCACCACTGGAATTAAAATAAATGGCAATAGTAATAATTGTGCCCGCGGAATTTTTATATTTTGATAAAAAAGTGCAGCTACGGCACTTAGACCTGCCGCAAAGGTACTCATTTCACTAGAAAACATCACCCAAGGGTTATAGTGAAATGGAGATAGCCATGCAAAACCTAACAGGATTGCTGCGAGGAATAAAAAGAATACTTGCATAGTGACAGGTTATAGGCCAAAAACTTGAGAAGGATTATACATGGAAGCCAAAAAGAATTTGTAATGAAGTCGATGCATGTAATTTACAAACAAAATAACTCAAGGAATCTGTACCACTGGAACTAGATGCTCTGCACCACCATAAAACCAAAAATTCGGAGCCATTCTTCCTACATAACTGCCGCATCCCCAGCACATTAAATCTTGTCCTAAATACATTATTGTAATGTATAAAAATAAAGTTCCCCATAAGCCAATAAGTACTTTTGTAAATAAAGAAGAATATTTGGAACTAGGAGATAATTTGCTTTGAGAAAATGCAAAAGCTAGAAATAATATACAAGCAATTTGTGAAGCGGGATATACCATATTACCAGAGAACATTGCATCAATTAAAATTGCAGCAACACCAGCTTTTGCAATGGGTAAAATCTCCTTATCTAAGAATAATTTTATAAATTGATAAGTCATCCAAACTAAAAATATACATCCAACCATCCCCCATTCAAAAATTAACCTTAAATAAAGATTATGTATATGATATCCATATTTATATTGTATTTTAGATAAATATCCTCCTCCTACACCAGTAAACGGATACTGTTTCCATTGATCAAAGACAAAATACCACATCTCTGCACGCAACGATGTTCCCGCTCTTATTACTGTCATTGTATTTTGTTTTGCAAAATATACTGTACTTTTATAAACTATAAATGCAGCAAATATGTAAAAAGTTGTTTTTAGAGCCAGCCTACGGTTTTCCTTTGATAAGAGAAAAAATATAAGCAACCCAGTTATGATTGCAGACAAAGCAGAACGTGCACCATCAAAAAAACATGCTAGAGAGAAAAAGAAAATTGCGAATGGATAAAAGTAATGAAGATAAGGATATTTCTTATTTTGTAAAAAAATCAGAAAGAAAAATAGAGGAACAATAACGCTATCATAGATCCGAATCGTACCAGAGTTAAATTGCCAATTAAACCATTGTTGATGAATAATAAAATTAGTAATAGAAATAAGAATAAATAAACATGGAATAAACGCTGAAACTATAATTAAGACTATGCCATGTTGTATATTTTTTATACTTCTTAATTCATAAGTTAAAGTAGAAAATATAAATAGTAATGCTATCGCAGACCAAAGTTCTTGAAATTCAAAAATTCCCCAATTTATTTGTTGAATTAATATGAATAAACCGATAATAAAAAAGTTAATGTGAGTATAGATTGAATATCCTATTTTTTTTGTGAAGATCATTATTAATAAAGCACATAGTGCTAAAGGAAACTGTAATAAGCGAAGTTCATCATATTGAAAAATAGACCAACCAACTTGATAGCCCAATAAGGCTGCGATAAGATAAAATCCTATTAAAAGGAATAATATATTATTTTTTAACATATTTATTTTCTTTAATAAAAAGAGAGGACGAAACCTCTCTTTTTATTATATTCTTATTAAGAACCTGCAACAGTTAATGAATTAGGTAAATATTTATCATCAATAGTTGTACCAGAAGCTGCTTTGCTTAAAACACCATTATCGTTAGTTTGTAATGCAAGAACTTTAGCGGCAATTTTACTTGAAACACCAGTCGTTTTAAATGTATAAGTGATACCGCATACGAGGTTATTTGCAGCAGCAGTGCCACTTATAGTTGTGATAGTGGCACTACCATATTTACCTGATACAGTATCTGTTCCAGCGACAGCAGATGTCGCACCACCAGAAAAGCAAGAATTGCTTTGAAGATTAGTTTGAATATTCGTTTTCAAACCATCAGCAATAGTCATTGCTTCAGAAGCTTGAGATTTAGCAATATAATCCTGATAAGCAGGAATCGCGATCGCTGCCAAAATACCAATAATCGCTACAACGATCATGAGTTCGATTAATGTAAAACCTTTTTGTGCATTCATAGCCTTTTCCCCAAAGATTGTATGTATGTTTTTATATAAGCTTTTTGAGCTATAGAATATAATGCAGCAACCATGCCAACTTTTATTTTTATTAAAAAACAAAGATTTATAAATACTTTAAACTTATTCGAGATGCTAAAGCAGTAAATAAGTGACAAAAATTGTCACTATAATTTTTTTAGAATTAAATCACTAATAAAAATTTCTTCACAGCCTATTTCTTTTTTTTACTTTTTAATGTGACAAAAATCTCTTTAAAAATACATGATTAGATGACATTTTTTGTCAGTCAGTTTATTGTCCAAATTTTTTAAAACAGCTAGATTTTATGTAGATAATTTAATTAATAATGATAGGTGCATTACCCAATTCATTATTCTGATCTGGTATATTTTCATCGTAAAACCGAGACATCACATCACCAATTTGCTGAACCCCAATCACTACAGCTTGTAGATACTGCTTTTGTTTAAGCTGCTGCACAATAGACTCACAAATCTGTTGCCATACCTGCTCAGTCGTCGCGCTACGAATACCACGATCAAATATAATTTCTACTGTGCGTTCACATAAATTTAAATAGAGCAGTACACCGCTATTAAGTTCAGTATCCCAAACCCCAAGTTCTGCAAATAATTGCTGCGCCCTTAAGCGCGTGTTCTGCCTATATGCTTGTGAACAAGGAATATGCCCTTCTATAACGACCTGTATTTCACCAACATGACCAAGTTCTGCTTGTTGAACAGCTTCAGCAATAGCTTGTTTATCCCTTTTACTAAAATAGCGGCTACTAGCAGGAAAATAGCAAAGATGCTTAAACCAACGTTTTAAACTTGGCTCTACATATTCCTCAATTTTTGGTTGAGTAATAATTTGTGTTGTTTCTGATGTTGTTACCATGACCCTGAAGCACCTCCCCACCAAACCGCCCCCCCCCGCCGCCATAACCGCCGCCTCCACCACCGAAGCCGCCTCCGCGTCCACCCCCACCAGAACCACTTAAAATAGCCTGTAAAATAAGTTGGGCAATTGAGGTAATGAGTAAAAAGAAAATACCAAATCCAAGTAATAAACTAGTGACCAAGCCAGCACCGTTTACAAAGCCTGCTACCGCGGCAGCAACACCTGCTGTAGAAGCACTAAGAGGTCGACCAACAATAAACGAGCCTACAATTCCGGCAATAAGAATAAACAACGCCATTGTCAAAGTAGTTTGTTTGGCTTGTTGTTCTTCGGCAGCCTGATGTTGGCGCTCTTTTAAATCTTGAGCAGCTTGCTGAGCAACTTCCGGATCTAGATTTAAAATCCTTCCGATTTCATCAAGACCAGCGTTTAATCCTTGAGCATATTGGGCTTGTTTAAAATAAGGTGTAATTTGATTTCGAATAATTCGACTTGCCACAATATCAGGCAATACGCCTTCTAAACCATATCCAGTCAAAATTTGTATTCTATGATCATTAATAGCAACTGCGATAAGTAAACCATTATCTCGTTTACTCGAACCAAGTTGCCATTTTTCACCGACACGTAAAGCGTAATCAAATATATCTTCTTGGCCTGTGGTCGGTACAATCACAATACCTATTTGTGCCTTACCTTGCTGGTATAGATTTAAAATTTTCTGATTGAGTTGCTGCTTTTCAGCTTCACTCAAAATATTGGCTTGATCAATAACAGGCTGATTTAATGTTGGTAAACCACGAATTGATTCACCATCAGCCATGTCATTCGCAACATGAGCTTGAGGCGCGGCACTTGAAGCAGCCTGCTCATTGATTTTAGGTTTCGATGCTTGAGCTTGCTGCTGTTGAATAATTTTACCTGCCACCACAGTATCAGTTTCATCTGTAGCAGTGGCAATATTATTCTCACTCCAAGCCGCACTCTGAAACAGAACACTGCAGCAGAGCACTATTAAGGTAATAACAAACACCTTAATTTGCTTAAACTGAAGCAATATAGTATTTCTCATGCAGCTCTTCCTTGATTTAAATTAATCGAAAGAAACTTTTGGAGCCTGCTGAGCCGATGCTTCTGCAGAGAAATTAGCTTTTGGATGCATACCAATCACTTTCGCTGTTACAGCTTGTGGGAACTGACGGACATAAGAGTTATAGTCTTGAACAGTTGTAATATAACGATTACGTGCCACAGCAATTCGGTTTTCTGTACCCTCAAGCTGAACCTGTAATTCTTGGAATTGGGTATTGGCTTTTAAGTCTGGGTAATTTTCTGAAACAGCAATCAGTCGAGATAACGCACCAGTTAACTGGCTTTGCGCTTGTTGATATTTTTCAAGTAATGCTGGGTCTTCCAATACTTCTTTATCGACCTTCAAGCCTGCTACATTTGCACGTGCCTGAGTTACTTCAGTTAATACTTGCTCTTCATGCTTAGCATAACCTTTAACTACGTTTACAAGATTTGGTACTAAATCTGATCGACGTTGATATTGGTTCTGTACCTCAGACCAAGCCGCTGTTACAGCCTCATCTTTGACCTGTAAAGTATTATAGCCACAGCCGGAAAATAGTAAGGTGCTTGCAAGTGTTGTCGCGATTACAAGTTGTTTAAACGTTTTCATCGTCACTTTATCCTCAAGTTTTTCTTTATATTTTTAACCTCTTGTCTCGATTGTATGATGAATTTGGCATTATTGTGTTGCTTTTATTTTATAGATTTAAAAAAACCGGATCTTTAAATCCGGTTTTTTTATTCTAGCTTGGCCTTAACTTTGTTTCCTTTTGGAAACTTGTCATTTGATATTCATCGGCCAAATAACTTTTCCAATAATCGACCATATGACCATAATCTTTTTGACTCGGGTGGAAGTCCTTTTTGTAATAAGCAAAATATTCAGGAGTTAGCTGTATAAGCATTTTAGCAAGCAAATATAGCCCAAATAAGTTACCTCCGACTTTAGGCAAGCTTTTCCATTTATCTTGCCAAAATAACCGCGTCGTACCATAGAAAGCAAGACTCGCAAATCCCGTAGTAACACTACGCATGAGTAAACGGCGAATACGATCATCACCATATACATGTTGGTACACATCAAATGCAACTGAACGATGCTCAATTTCCTCAATAGCATGCCAGACCCAAAGCTTTAGCGCATCTTGGTCCAAAGTTTTTAATAATTCAGGATGCTGTAAAATATACCCTCCAAGCAAAGCCGTAAAATGCTCAAATGCACATGTCAATGCCAGCTGTAGCTTAGGAGAAATTGTTCTTAAATATTTATCACGCTCATTCAACCAAGCCTGAAAACGATCCAGATTATAATCATCACGGCGCCAAGCCTCATTAAATTCACTATGCGCTTTCGAGTGCATCGCTTCTTGTCCAATAAATGCCGCAATCTGGGCCTGCAATTGGGGATCGGAAACTTTGTCACGTACATTACGCACGCTATTTACAAAAAACTGTTCTCCTACGGGAAATGTTGAAGAGAGTGCAGTTAAAAAATGGGACATTAAAGGCGAATTTGCAAAATAATAGCGCTTGATTGCTTGAGGATTAAACTCAAGGCGACGCACTGTAATACCCAACGCTTTTCGACGATTTAAATATGATTTTTCTGCCGTCATACCTGCGATGTTCATGCTCAACACCTACTGTAGTGAAGAAGGAAGCTTTGAGTATCTCTTGCAACTAAGGGGCCAAAAAGGGCAAAAAAGCTTATTGTATTTGCCAAAAACGTCAAACTGATTAACGGTAAAAAATAAAGCCTGCATATAGCAGGCTTTATCAAAAACTTTAATAATGATTTTTTAGATTAAACACCAAGATAATCTAAAATACCTTCAGCAGCTTGGCGACCTTCCCAAATAGCTGTAACTACAAGATCTGAACCACGCACCATATCACCGCCAGCAAAGATTTTCGGGTTTGATGTCTGGAATTTAAATTCTTGGTGCTCTGGTGCAACTACACGACCTGAACCATCAAGATTAATATTCACATTACCAAACCAGTCTGCTGGACTTGGACGGAAACCAAACGCGAGTAAAACTGCATCTGCCGGTAAAATTTCTTCCGAACCCGGAATTGGCTCAGGGCTACGGCGGCCACGACTATCTGGTTCACCCATCTGCGTCGTTACCACTTTTACGCCTGTCACTTTGCCATTCTCACCAACAATTTCGATTGGTTGGCGGTTAAACAAGAACTTTACGCCTTCTTCATACGCATTTTTTACTTCACGTGCAGAACCTGGCATATTGCTTTCATCACGGCGATATGCACAAGTTACATCATGAGCACCTTGACGCAATGAAGTACGGTTACAGTCCATAGCGGTATCACCACCACCAAGAACAATAACTTTTTTACCGTCTAAGCTAATGTATTCACTTGGATCTTTTTCCCAACCTTGGCAACGGTTCACGTTAGAGATCAAGAAATCAAGCGCATCATAAACACCATCAAGATCTTCACCCGGGAAACCACCTTTCATGTAGGTATAAGTTCCCATTCCCATGAATACTGCATCATATTCAGCAAGTAATTCATCAATAGTGACATCTTTACCAATTTCAGTATTTAAGCGGAATTCAATACCCATGCCAGTGAAAATTTCACGGCGGCGCTTCATCACATCCTTTTCCATTTTGAATTCTGGAATACCAAATGTCAGTAAGCCACCAATTTCAGGACGCTTATCGAATACAACTGGCTTAACACCACCGCGGGCTAAAATGTCGGCACAACCTAGCCCTGCTGGACCTGCACCAATGATCGCAACTTTTTTACCTGTCCACTTTACATGGGACATGTCTGGGCGCCAACCCAAAGCAAAAGCGGTGTCATTAATATATTTTTCAGCGTTCCCAATAGTTACTGCACCAAAACCATCATTTAAGGTACAAGCACCTTCACACAAACGGTCCTGCGGACACACACGACCACATACCTCAGGTAAAGTGTTCGTTTGATGGCAAAGCTCAGCAGCCTGGAAAATTTGTCCTTCAGCAATGAGTTTTAACCAGTTTGGAATGTAGTTATGTACAGGACATTTCCATTCGCAATATGGGTTACCACAACCTAAACAACGGTGTGTCTGATTAGTGACAGTTTCCGAAGTAAAAGGTTTATAAATTTCCACAAATTCTGCTTTGCGGACAGTAATATCTTTTTTCTCTGGATCTTGACGTGGTACATCCAGAAATTGAAAGTCATTATTTAGGCGTTCTGCCATGTCTCTCTCCGTGGGTAGGCGCGGATTTCCCTGTTGCCCGCACCTGCCTATGTCTTTGCAGTCGTGGAATTATTGTGGATCAGCTTGCGTAGTTTTCAAAAGCGATTGCAAGTTAGCAGCTTTTGGTTTTACAAGCCAGAATTTACGGCTGTAGAAATCGAACTCATTGCGAATTTTATAAGCCCAAGCACTACCAGTTTCTTTAATATGCTCGTCAATAATACGCAACAAGAACTCTTTATGATCTTCCATAGATTCTGTTGAAATACGGGTTAAGTCAATTAACTCGTGGTTGTAGTAATCTACAAAGTCATTATCGAGGTCAAGCACATAAGCAAAACCGCCTGTCATACCTGCACCGAAGTTATGACCCACTTTTCCAAGCACAGTCACAACACCACCAGTCATATATTCACAGCAGTGGTCACCTGCACCTTCAATAACAGCAAACGCACCAGAGTTACGAACGGCAAAACGCTCACCTGCCGTACCAGCTGCAAATAACTTACCGCCAGTTGCGCCATATAAACAAGTATTACCAATAATTGCTGTATTTTGTGTTTGGAAAGGCGAACCTTTTGGTGGGAAGATCGAGATACGACCCCCCGCCATGCCTTTACCTACATAGTCGTTTGCATCACCTTCAAGACGGATATGTAAACCACCAGCATTCCAAACACCAAGTGACTGACCAGCAGTACCTGTTAGGTTCATTACAACCGGATGTGCTTCCATACCCAAGTTGCCATAGCGACGAGCAATCTCACCCGATACACGTGCACCAATTGAACGGTCACAGTTCACGACATTAAAGTTGAACTGACCGCCTGCACTTGACTCAATTGCAGGAAGCATTTCTGCAACCATTTTCTCAGCCAATACACCTTTATCAAATGGTGCATTACCTTGTACTTCACAGTACTGCGCTTTACCTTCAGCAGCAGGATGAGAAGTTAACAATGCACTTAAATCAAGGTGAGCATGTTTTTCAGTTTCACCCGGCAATACTTCAAGTAAGTCCACACGACCAATTAAGTCTTTAAGTGAAGCTACACCAAGAGCCGCTAACCATTCACGTGTTTCTTCTGCAATAAAGTGGAAGAAGTTAATGAGCATTTGTGGTTCGCCAATATAGTGCTCTTGACGTAAATGGTCTTGTTGAGTTGCAACACCAGTTGCACAGTTGTTTAAGTGGCAAATACGTAGATATTTACAACCTAATGCAATCATTGGTGTTGAACCAAAACCGAAACTTTCAGCACCTAAAATTGCCGCCTTGATCACATCAAGACCAGTCTTTAAACCACCATCAGTTTGTACACGTACTTTGCCACGTAAGTCATTTACACGAAGTGCCTGATGCGCTTCACTCAAGCCAAGCTCCCATGGAGAACCTGCGTGGTGAATTGAAGAAAGCGGAGACGCAGCAGTACCACCGTCATAACCAGAAATGGTAATAAAGTCTGCATATGCTTTAGCAACACCAGCAGCAATCGTACCTACACCCGGTTCAGATACCAACTTCACAGATACCATTGCTTTTGGGTTAACTTGTTTCAAGTCAAAAATCAGTTGCGACAAATCTTCAATTGAGTAAATGTCGTGATGTGGCGGAGGTGAAATAAGTGTCACACCCGGTACTGAGTAACGTAAACGCGCAATTAAGCCATTCACTTTACCACCTGGTAACTGACCACCTTCACCTGGTTTTGCACCTTGAGCAACTTTAATTTGCAAAACTTCAGCAGAAGTTAAGTAAGCAGGTGTTACACCGAAACGACCAGATGCAATTTGCTTAATTTTCGAGTTACGAATTGTGCCGTAACGTGCAGGGTCTTCACCACCCTCACCAGAGTTTGAACGACCACCAATGGTGTTCATCGCAATTGCAATAGCTTCATGTGCTTCTGGAGAAAGCGCACCTAAAGACATGCCTGCCGAGTCGAAACGAGGCAAGATATCTTCAACCGATTCAACTTGTTCAACTGGGATCGGATTAGTTGTTTTTAACTTAAATAAGTCACGAATAGTCGCTACTGGACGGTTATTTACCAATTCAGCATATTCTTTAAAGTCTTCGTATTTACCAGAGCGAACCGCTTTATGTAGTGAGTTAATCACATCTGGGTTAAACGCATGGTACTCTTTACCAAATACGAATTTAAGCAAACCACCCTGATCAATTGGTTTACGACTTGACCAAGCTGTCGCTGCTAATTTTTTCTGGTCTTTTTCGAGGTCAGCAAATGTTGCACCTTGAATACGACTTGGAACACCTAAGAAACACTGATCTACCACTTCAGAAGATAAACCTACTGCTTCAAAAAGCTGACCACCACGGTAAGAAGCTACTGTCGAGATACCCATTTTCGAAAGAACTTTTAACAAGCCTTTCTCAATACCTTTACGGAAGTTTGCTTGTGCATGAATCGGATCACCTAAAAGCTCACCTTTCGCAATCAAGTCATTGATTACGTCATATGCAAGGTATGGGTAAACAGCAGTCGCACCAAAACCAAGTAATACCGCAAATTGGTGTGGATCACGTGCAAAACCAGTTTCAACCATAATGTTTGCATCAGTACGCAAACCAGTTTTAATGAGGTAATGGTGTACCGCACCCGTTGCAAGAGCAGCGTTTGCAGGTAAGTAACCCTCACGAATGTTTTTATCAGTTAAAACAATTAGGGTTTTACCATCACGAACAGCTTGTGCAGATTCTTCACAAATACGCGTAATTGCCGCTTGTAAACCTTCTGTTTCAGCATAGTTTAAATCAATATCAACTGCCTCATAACCCGCACGCTCAATTGTACGGATTTGCTGCATTTTTGAATTTGACAATACAGGGCTAGAGATGATGATACGATCAGCATGCTCAGGACCTTGTTCGAATACGTTCTGCTCACGACCCAAACAGGTTTCAAGTGACATAACAATTGATTCACGCAGTGGGTCAATTGGTGGGTTTGTCACCTGTGCAAACTGTTGACGGAAGTAGTCGGTCACATGACGTACTTGACGAGACAATACAGCCATTGGCGTATCGTCACCCATAGAACCAACAGCTTCCTGACCGCTCTCAGCGATTGGACGTAACAACTGGTCGCGCTCTTCAAATGTCACCATAAACATTTTTTGAGCTGCTTTTAATGCTTCACCAGTTAAACCTTTATCAACAAGTTGCTCTTCAAGTTCTGGGTTTGCATTTAAGCGAATCGCGTGATCACGTAACCACTCACGGTACGGGCGCATGTTTTTCAAATGAGTACTAACATCTTTAGTATCAAGTACTTTACCTGTTAAAGTATCGACTACCAAGATTTGACCAGGACCTACACGACCCTTGGAAACTACGTCTTCAGGTTCATAGCCCCAAACCCCAATTTCAGATGCTAAGGTAATATAATCATTTTTAGTAATTACCCAACGTGCAGGGCGCAGGCCATTACGGTCAAGCATACAAATCGCATGGCGTCCATCTTGAATAACAAGACCAGCAGGACCATCCCAAGCTTCCATATGTTTTGAGTTGAATTCATAGAATGCACGCAAGTCTGCATCTAGAGTTTCAACGTTTTGCCATGCTGGCGGTACGAGCATACGTAAAGCACGGAATAAATCCATACCACCGCCCACCAAGATCTCAAGCATATTATCCAAGCTTGAAGAATCCGAACCTGTACGGTTTACAATCGGGTTAAGCTCAGTAAGTCCTGGTAATAATGGGTTTTCAAATTTAGGAGTACGCGCTAACGCCCAGTTACGGTTTGCTGTAATCGTGTTGATTTCACCATTATGCGCAAGGTAACGGAATGGCTGAGCCAACGGCCAACGCGGTAATGTATTTGTAGAGAAACGTTGGTGGAATACCACGATATGCGATTTTAAGCGCTCATCTGCCAAATCTGTATAGAACTCAGCAATTGCAGCAGGCATCATCAAGCCTTTATAGCTAATAACTGTCGAGCAAAGCGTAGTCACGTAAAATGACGGATCTTTTTGAAGTTGTTGTTCCGCACGGCGACGCGCCAAGAATAACTTACGGTTAAATTCAACCTCAGTTACACCCATTGGACAGTTCACAATGACTTGTTCAAAAGCTGGTAAAGATTGAAGCGCAATTTCACCTAATGCATCGTTATTTGTAGGGACGATACGCCAAGCGAGTACACGTAAACCTTCTGACTCAATTTCTTTTGTTAAAATATTTTTAGAGTGCTGTGCTAATGCAGGATCAATATTTAAAAATACCGTACCCACAGCAAAAATTTCACTTAGTGTAATATCACTTAGTTTTTTTGCTTCATCACGGAAAAATTGCTTTGGCATCGCCAATAATAAGCCGCAACCATCTCCCGTCTTGCCATCTGCGGCAATACCACCACGGTGCGTCATGCAACTTAAACTGTGAATCGCGGTTTCTACTAGATGATGACTTGATTCACCCTTCATATGGGCAATCAGTCCAAAACCACAGTTATCCTTAAACTCATCAGGCTGATATAAACCTTGAGCGGGAGCTACAGTATTAGGCGATGGCATGTGCATAGCGTACCCTTCTTTCAATAAGGCTCTTTCGAGCGTCAAACAAACAACTTCTTTTTGCGATAGTGCCTACGGATGACAGTTAGCTCAATGTTTCGCAAACAAAAAATTTTGGGCTGATAAGCCAATATACGCCGTTCCATTTTTACGTACACTGGTTTTTGCTAGAAAAATGTTTTGACTTATTTCGCACTCTTTTAAAGCAGTTGGACCCCACGCCTCTGCATAGAATTCACTTCTTAGAGGGCTAAAATAGTTTGCAGCACATTAATAAGCACAACAATAAAGCAAAAAGTGTGCCATATCGGAAAAATTAAACTAAATCCTTATATTTATTATAAATATAGTTATTTTATTCGCGTTATCATGTTAAAAAATGCCTAAATATGCACCACATCTGATCAAAAAATATTATCACATAATCATTTTGCACCATTTTTGCGCATATTATTAGATAAATTAATTCCCTTTTGTGCCCTCATTTGTGGCATTTTTCTGCTGTCCCTCATTGATTCGTGTTTGAGGTGTTCTATTAGGCTGATCAATATTAGAATTTGATTGCTGTACATCAACCACATTTCCTTCTGCATCACGACGAATAATAGTAGTTTTTGTAGCTGAATTAGTTGCAGGAGCTTTAGGCTGAGCATTGGCAGTTCCCGTAGCTACTCCTGACATCAATAATGACTCATCAATTGTAGGTAAAGCAGCCGGACGCAGACGTACTTCATAAAGCTGATTATTGCCACCTTTCATCTCATCTGCCCCTAAGTCATTTACCAGTGAGGCATAACTTGAGAACTGTTGTGGCTGAGGTTTAACTGACTCAGGTAATTGCAGGTTAATTTGTGTTAATTGCTGAATTGCATCTTCTGAGCGTTTAAACGTGCCATAAACCAACACATACTGCTCTGCTTGTTGTTCCCCACTTAAACGGAAATAAATAAATTTATTACGGTCGGTACGATTTTTTAAAAAGTTTTTAATAATATCTTCATCAGAGGCACGAAATAACTCAAGCGTCCATTGTTTTTTATTTTCATTAATAAACTTTGTACCGCGAAACTCAGGTTCATGCTCACCCGAAGCCACAGTACGTGTAGTTAAATCGAGTGGACGAACCTCATCAGCCAAAGCACCTAGGTTAGGTGTTGTAGCAACTTTCTCTGGTTGAATTTGTACAGGCGCCTCAGAGTCAGCGGACTTTTCAACTTCAACCAGTTTTTTGCTATCTGTAATTACCCAAAAAATAAAAGCAAGCAATAAGCAGGCAATACCACCAACCAACCAGATATATTGTTGAACATTCTGCCAAAGTGTACGTGATACAGTCATGCTTTACCTTATTTGTTATCCGTGTTGATTCGCCAAAATAGCCTGTTTCATCAATTCGACATCAAAGTCCTTGGTAATTACTGCTTGTCCAAGTTGCTTTAACAACACCAAACGTAATTGTCCATTAAGAACTTTTTTGTCATGAGCCATATATCCAAGGAAATCATCCAATGGAATTTGTGGACATGATATCGGCAAATTCGCACGTTGAATGATTTTTTTTGTACGAGCTACATCTTCATTTGAGATCCAGCCCAAACGCTGTGATAAATCTGCTGCCATCACCATACCAGTTGCAACAGCCTCACCATGCAACCAAGTACCATAACCTAGATACGACTCAATCGCATGGCCAAAAGTATGACCTAAATTAAGTAAAGCGCGTTCACCTTGTTCTTTCTCATCATTCGCAACAATACGCGCTTTATGAGCACATGAACGATAGACAGCTTCTGCAAGTAAATCAGCATCTCTAGCAACAAGGCCATCCATATTTTCTTCAAGCCAAACCAAGAAATCAGCATCACCTAAAAGTGCATATTTGATCACTTCAGCTAAACCGGCTGAAAGCTCACGTTCTGGCAATGTATTCAATTGTGCCATATCAGCTAAAACGACTTGTGGTTGCTGAAAAGCACCTAACATATTCTTGCCAAGCGGATGATTGATTCCTGTTTTTCCGCCAACACTCGAATCGACTTGTGAAAGCAATGTCGTAGGAACCTGTACAAAATAAACGCCACGTTGGAAACAAGCAGAAGCAAAACCCGCCATATCCCCAATCACGCCACCACCTAAAGCTAAAACAGTACAATCGCGATTAAAGCCGGCTTCAAGCAATGCATCAAAAATTAAATTTAAATGTTGAATATCTTTATATTTTTCGCCGTCAGGTAAAATACAAGTCGCAACCGTTTTACCCAGACTTTTTAATGCTTCTTGATAGTGGCTTAAATATAATGGTGCAACCGTAACATTGCTTACAATCATGACCTGTTGACCATGTATATATGGCTCGAGGAACTGTTTCGGGTCAAGTTGACTACCAATAAAAATAGGATAACGGCGTTCGCCTAATTCAACATGTAAAGTTTGCATGAATTTATAAAACCACTAGTCAGTTCGTCTATTTTAACTTGTTCGCTAGAATAAGTTGCAAAATCTTTTGTGCGAGATCACGTGCAGCACCTTGATTTGTTTCAATCGTATAATGTGCAACTTCTCTATACAGGGGGTCTCTAATCTTTAATAAATCCCGCAATTTTTGTTCAGGATTTTCAACTTGTAATAAGGGTCTGTTTTTATCCCGATAAGTTCTTTGTAGTTGTAATTCAACAGGAGTATATAAATAAATAACGATTCCACGTTGCTTTAAAAATTCTCGGTTAGGTGCTTGAGTAATCGCCCCACCACCCGTAGCAAGCACTAATGCTTTACGTGAAGTGAGCTCATTTAAGACTACAGTTTCACGGGTACGAAATCCAACTTCTCCTTCTTTTTCAAAAATCCAGGGAATAGTCGCCCCTGTCTTGCGCTCAATTTCATGATCACTATCTAAGAATTCACGCCCTAATAGTTCTGCTAAATGACGTCCAACGGTTGTTTTTCCTGCCCCCATGGGCCCTACCAAATAAATATTTGGCAGGGTTTCAAACGCTTTGCTTGGCAAGGCGCCACCTATTTCAATTGCTTTCATTAAAAAATATATTAATGATTTCTCGCTAAAGTGTCATTAACAATTCGTGGTGTTACGAAAATCAATAATTCTTGCTTATCATCAGACTTTACATCTTTTCTAAATAAATGCCCTACAACAGGAATATCACCAAAAAACGGAACTTTGGTTTGAGAATTCGTCGTTGTTTGCTCGAATACACCACCTAAAATAACGGTCTCTCCATTATCAACCAGCACATTGGTATTAATATTATTCTTATTCAGAATCAACTCACCATTTGGGGCCGCACCTGCTACAGAATCCTTAGAAATATCCAATTTCATTTGAATCTTACCGTCAGGCGTAATACTTGGAGTTACATTTAGGCTTAGTAATGCATCTTTAAATGATGTTGTGGCTGTTGAGCCCGAAGCAGAGTTAGTTGTCGTCTGATAAGGAACTTGTTGACCCGTGGCAACTTTTGCAGTTTGCTTATCGGCAGTCATCACTTTAGGAGTTGAAATCACTTCACCATAACCATCAGCTTGTAAAGCAGATAATTCAAGGTCCAACATAAAATCAGACATACTAATCAAGCCAAAGGCAATACTTCCTGCTGGATTAGAAACCCCCAAATCAACGTTTAAATTATCTGGACGCTCAATCGTATATTTATAACCACCAGTTGTACTATCTTTTTCTGGCTGTCTTAAATTCCATAAAGTTGTTTCACTACCACCAACCAACAAGTTTTTATTATTGGTAATACCTTGCGAAAGAATGCCCCACTTCACACCAAGTTCTTTGGTAAACGACGTAGACGCTCTCACAATACGTGCTTCAACCATAACCTGTTTAACTTGCACATCAAGCAAGTCAATCATTTTTCGGATTTGATCAATCGACTGAGCAGTATCATTAATAATAAGAGTATTAGTTCGGTCATCTTGAGTAATGGTACCGCGAGGGCTAAGTAAACTACCCACATTATTCCCAAGACTATCAACGCCAGTATTTAAATTGGTTGAAGTTGAAGTTCCTCCACCAGAAGTATGTTGTAAGCCATTACTATTATTTGAGCCTTGGGTAATTAAACCCATAATATCGCCAGCTTTAGCGTATTTAAGTTGAATATACTCTGTCTGTAACGGAGCAAGTTTTACACTTTGCGCCACAGCTTTCGCTTCTTCCTCTTCCGCTTTAATCAACTCTGCAACAGGAGCAATCCAAATCACATTCCCATTACGACGTTTATCAAGATTTTTAGTTTTTAAAATAATATCCAGAGCCTGATCCCAAGGTACATCTTTCAAACGTAGCGTGATATTACCTTGCACACTATCAGCAGCCACCATATTGATTCCCGTAAAATCAGCAAGGAGCTGTAAAACACGGCGCACTTCGATGTCTTGAAAATCTAGCGAAAGCTTATTTCCAGAATAATTTGGCGTTTTATATAAAGAAGTTACATTTTTATCTTGTGGTCGTTTCAAACTGATTGTGAGCTTATTTTCAGCCTGATATGCCATGTATTCGTAGCTACCAGATGACTGAATAGTAATTATACCAGCACCTTTATCATTATAAGCATCAATACTTGAGACTGGTGTTGCAAAATCATTTACATTTAGACGACGCGCCAAATGTGCCGGAATTTTTGTACCTAAAGTTCTTATAACAACTTTACTGCCTTGTTGTTGAACATCTACAGGTGTATTACTTCCCAAAAGATCCACAACAACTAAACCTTCTCCCTGACTACCACGCTGAAATCCAATGTTTGAAATACCTTGTGGTTGTGCAGTAACTACTGGTACAGGTTTATTATTCGGTTGGACCGAATTAATTTTTAAAATGAAAGTATTACCTTCCACACGTGTTGTAAACGCTCCAGCATCTTTTAAATTTACAGTCAAACGTGAACGTTGATCATCTGAAGTTACATCAACAGAGCTTGCTTCATTGGTTGCAACAGCAATTTTAGACTGTTTTAAACTTTGTTGAGCTTTATCAAAATCTAATATTAACCGTGACGGATTTTCAAGTTGGTAAGCCTGTGGCTGTGGTGGCAATCCATTAAATATAACTCTAATTTCTGTGCCCTGACCTGCAACTTGCGTTGGTACTATATTGGTCATGCTGACCTGTGCAGATGCAGCCTGCATAATTGCAACAGCTACAGCCCCCATAGAAAACTGACGGAATACCTGATTCATTGTCTGACCATCCCCAATTAAATAATCTTTAAAAATACTTTTTCGTTTTTATTCCCTAAATTTTAGGGTGCAGGCCCAATCAAGACCAAAGTTCTCGGTCTCTCGACATAGCCTTCTCGACCATCTGGCACAATCTCGACCAGATCAATCTGGGTTGGACTAATATGAGTAATACGGCCCTGATTCATGCCCATATAATTACCCACTTGTACCCGTTCAATTTGATGATCCGGTGTCTGAATCAAAGCCAATATTTGACCACGATTATTACGCATGCTTCCTTTCATATTTAAGGCTTCAAGTGCATAGTTTTCTAATGGTTGCGGTGCACGTGAGAAATTTGGATACACTCGCTTCCCGGCCATAATTTTAAGTTCAGCTGCCAGTGAGCTTGGCATAAACGGGCTTTTTAATTGATGAGCAGCATAATTAAATTGTGGTACAGGGGTAAAAATCGGCGCTGGCTCAATAGGGAGCGGTGGCTGATTACGAATACTTGCCATTTGCTGATTGACTGCGTCAATTCTTGAATCACATCCCACAAGAGCGGCACAGGCCAAAATATAAAGAGTAATTTGCTTAATTTTCATCATAACTCTCCTATTTCGGCTGAGCATTAGGGCTAGTTGGTGCAGTCGCCGCTGCAGCCTTAGCTGGTTGTGCCGATGCCTCTGTTGCTCCTATATATCGATAGGTTTTGGCTTTAATAGAATAATTAAGCACAGGAATATCTGACTTACTATCTTTAGCTTGAGCAGCCTCTACAACAAAGTCATGCATCGTCACAATACGTGGCAAAGCAGAAATACTACTTACGAAAGCACCGAAAGCGTGATAGTCGCCTGTTGCTTCGATGGCAATTGGTTGTTCAATAAAAATTTCCTGCTTTACTTCATCCTCTAAACGAATATTTTTAAATTTCAATCCAGAGTTCACACCAGTTAAGTTAATATCCTCAACTAAACTTGGAATCTCTGTTTCTTTCGGCAACTGTTCTAATTGCTGGTTGAAATTTGCCTGCATCTCTTGAAGCTGCACTTGATACTGCTGAAGGTTACGTAATTTGGAGTCTTTTTCTCGAAATTCATTTAATAAATTACCTTCCTGAGCTTGGGCATTATCAATTGCTTGTAGCTTTGGCTGAATAGCAACAAAATAACCCAAAGCCAATACAGCAAAGAAAATAAAAATCCAGCAAGTAATTTTTACAGATATTGGCCAACTACCGTAGTTGTTCATATCAAGCGTATTAAATTGCTGAAGGAATTTATCGAGATTAAATTTCTTTTTCTTTGAAGCTGATTGCTCTAATGATAATTCTTGCAGTTCATCTTGACTCATTTGGCTGCCCCCGTGTCTTTCGCTACGGCTGGCTTAACAGCATCGTTATTCGTTGTGGTCACGCCCATTTCCCCCAAATCGACAGTCACAACAAAACTGCCATAGTTATCTTCCACCCTAGGAAGAAGAGAACTCGCAGTCTTATCTTTTTTATCTTCATTAGCCAAGAAAGAATTCATAAAAGCATTACGATACCAAGGAGACGATTCAAGGTTACGAAGCAATTCAGCTACCGTATTTGGACTCTCAGCTTTACCCTCGATCGTAAATTTATCCCCTACTCGACTGAATTTGGTTAGATACATTGCTGGTGGCGTGACTCGAACGAGCTCATCAACTAATCGCACCACTACTGGCCGTTGACTCTGCAAATTTTGAATCAACTTCATACGCTCAATAATAGCATCACGCTGCTCTTGTAAACCGTTTAATGCTTTTAATTGCTGATCAAGGTTTTGATTTGTACTTTTAATAAGTTGGTTTGCTTGTTCTTGATCATCTAATTTATGATCAAAATAGAACCATCCACCAAATACGGTTGTAATCCCCAAAACAACCACCCCAAAGCATAAAGTTATAAATTGTTTTTTTCGTTGTTCCCTCAGCTCTTCACGCCAAGGTAGTAAGTTAATTGTTGCCATTAATCAAAACTCCTTAAAGCCAAGCCGCATGCCACCATTAAAGATGAAGCATCATTTTCAATTTTTTGAACGTCGACTTGAGGAGAAAAACCCATTTGTAAAAATGGGTTGGCAATAGTGACACGGTAGCCTAATTTTTGTTGCAAAAGCTTGGCAAGACCTGGAATATTCGCATTGCCACCTGCAAGCAAAATATGGTCTATTTCGTTAAACTGAGATGAAGAAAAGAAGAATTGTAATGAGCGGGCCGCCTGCTGAACCACAGCATCTAGAAATGGATCTAGTACCTCAATTTCATAATCATCTGGCAAAGTACGGTCTTTTTTAGCTCGGCTTGCTTCTTCTAGAGAGAGGCCATAACGACTTTGAATTTCAAGCGTAAGTTGCTTACCACCAAAAACCTGCTCACGAGTATAAATAATCTTGCCATTTTGCATGACCGATAGTGTTGTCATGGTATGGCCGATATCTAAAATTCCTATCGTATTTGCGCCCATCGGCAAGCTATCAGCAAACACACTAAAAGCACGTTCGACTGCATAACTCTCGACATCTGCCAGTTTAGGATTCAAATCTGCCAATTCAAGAACTTCAACACGTGTTTCAACGTTTTCCGTTCTTGTTGCGACCAAAAGAACATTTACTCGATTTGGATTCAGCAAGCGATCAGGCAAAACCTCAAAATCAAGGCTCACCTCATCCAGCGGGAACGGTATGTACTGCTCCGCATCTACACGAATCTGAACTTCACGTTCGTCATCGCTCATATCTGCATCCATTTCGATAGTTTTATGAATAACCGTCGATGTTGGAACAGCAATTGCAGCATTAGTGGTTTGGGGATTTGCTAAATTCATCGCCCGTTCCAAAGCTTCTGCTACCGCTTCTGGATTTAAGATATTTTTTTCAACTACACTGTTTTCAGGTAAAGGCATCAAAGCATAGCTTTCTACCCAATATTTACCGTTCTTGACAGAGAGCTCTAACAACTTAACAGAAGTCGAACTAATATCGACGCCCATTAACCCCTTATTAGGTTTACGATATAACCTGAGCACACTATTGTCCTATTATTTTTTTATCCCCAAAAAAAATTACAAACCAATAATCTCGGTCTTTATTTTTACACGGATACAATATCTCATCTAACAATCCGCATGTCTAAAGGCTATACTGACCACAATTAGTTTGTATTCGATCTTATTAAAGCTTACTTATCATGAAAAAGCTATCCAGTTTGGGCTTCGTGCGTCCAATTTTTTTGATCATTATTATTATCTTAGTCTCACTTCCGATGGGATTTTATGGCATGTATCTCTATATTGCCCCAACCCTCCCGGAAATGAGTTCACTAAAAAAAGCACCGCTTTTAAAGCCCTTGCAAGTCTATACAGCCGACAACCAACTTATTGCTGAGTACGGTGGTAAACTTTCTATTCCTGTTGAATACAAACAAATTCCTCCTACGTTTATTCATGCATTCCTAGCAGCAGAAGATTCTTCTTTCTTCGAACACAGCGGCATTAGCTTTAAAGGTTTAGGCCGTGCTTTAAGTGAAAGTGTTACTGGGTCTGATGTGCAAACAGGTGGTTCTACCATCACAATGCAGGTTGCAAAAAACTATTATTTAAGCCCAGAAAGAACTTTAAAACGCAAACTAACCGAAATCTTTTTGGCCCGAAAAATTGAACAAAACTTATCTAAAGAAGACATCTTAAGTCTTTATGTGAATAAGATTTTCTTGGGTAAAAATGCTTACGGTATCGCAGCTGCTGCAAAAATTTACTATAACAAGAGTATTAATGAGCTCAGCATTGCTCAAATGGCTATGATTTCTGGCTTACCGAAAGCACCATCTAAATACAACCCAGTGGTTAACCCAGAACGGGCACTTGAACGCCGCAACTGGATTTTAGGCCGTATGTTGCAGCTCGGTTATATTTCTCAAGCAGAGTATCAAAAGGCAGTTGCAGAGCCGATCAACTTGAATATGCCCAACCGTGACCTAAATAATATTCACCCATATGCAGGTGAAATGGTCCGCTCAGAGCTTGTAAAACACTTTGGTGAACAAGCAATTGACTCAGGCTATAAGGTTTACACGACCATTAACGCCCAACGTCAGGCTATTGCAGAAAAATCTGTACAAGATGGTTTAGAGGCTTATGACCGTCGTCATGGCTGGCGTGGGGCAGAAGCACATGACAAACCATTAAGCCAATTTAGAGCTTATGCCAATACCTACCCTGCAGAAGTGACTAAAGTAAATAACAACTCTTTTGAAGCGTTAATGCAAGATGGTTCAACAGTCACTGTGCAATGGTCTGGCATGTCATGGGCCCGCCCCTATCGCAATGCAAATAGCGTAGGTGGAGCACCTTCACGTGCATCTCAGATTGTTAAGGTTAAGGATATTGTTCGTTTACGTCCAAATGAAGCTAAAACTGCATGGTCGTTAGTTCAAGTACCTAAAGTTCAAGGTCAGCTTATCGCAATTAATCCAAATGATGGCTCCATTGAAGCAATTGTTGGTGGTTATAATTTCTATCAATCAAAATTTAACCGTGCTTTACAAGGCTGGCGTCAGCCGGGTTCGACCATCAAACCATTCCTTTATGCTTTAGCATTAGAACGTGGTATGACACCTTATAGCATGGTCAACGATAGCCCGATTACCATTGGTAAGTGGACACCAAAGAACTCTGATGGCCGTTACCTAGGTATGATTCCATTACGCCGTGCTTTGTATTTGTCTCGTAATACCGTCTCTGTAAGACTTTTACAAACTGTAGGGATTGAACGTACTCGTCAGTTATTCATGGATTTTGGTTTACAAGAAGATCAGATTCCACGTAACTACACCATTGCTTTAGGTACACCTCAAGTATTGCCAATTCAAATGGCAACAGGTTATGCAACGTTTGCAAACGGTGGCTACCGTGTCCAACCACATTTCATTCAACGTATTGAAGATGCATACGGTAAAGTGATTTACGAAGCTAAGCCAGAATATGCATGTATTCCATGTATTAATTCACCTGAAACAACTGAAGATGCACAGGCAACTACACCAGATGATCAAGTTGTTGAAGTGACCAATAAAGAGTTGGAACAGAAAGAAAAGGCGGCCAAACAGCTCAACCTAAAACAAACTGATAAGAATAATAGTCAATATCGTCAAGCTCAGCGTATTTTAAAATCAAGCTCTGCTTATGATATGGCAAATATCTTACGTGACGTAATTGAGCATGGTACAGGTCGTGCCGCACTTAAAATTGGCCGTAGTGACTTGGGTGGTAAAACAGGTACAACGAACGACGCAAAAGATGCATGGTTTGCAGGTTTCAACGGCAAGTTAGTCGCAATTACATGGGTCGGCTTTGACCAACCAACAACACTTGGCCGTCGTGAGTATGGTGGTATTGCCGCATTACCAATCTGGATTAACTTTATGGATCAATCTCTAAAAGGTACTCCAGCTTCTTGGGTTCGTTTAGAAAAAGATGCTCAAGCACCTATTTCTCGTGACAAACAAGCTGTCGTTACAGAAATAGGCGATAAGAAAACATATCGTGCTGCACCACCATTAGCACGTCCACTTTATCGTCCTGCACCACCGCAACCGAAAGCTAACACCAATAATGACTTTGATGACCTACCTGGTGAGGAAATTGTAATTCCATCTAAGGCAGCACCTCCAGCAATGAAGCCTTCACAAGGAACAGCGCCGAAGCGTGACAAAGATGAGTTAGAAAACTTGATTAACCAAATTGAGTAAAAATAAAAAAAGCCATCGTTAGATGGCTTTTTTATTACGCTTTTGAAAAAGATAGATTTGAAAAGATGCTGTCACTTTCAGGTGTGATTGCTGTTCTAATTGCATCCGGCGCTCAGGAGACGCCTTATACGCATAAGGCGTCATAGCGATCAGATTCTTTAAAGCTTCTTGGTCAAGTAATAAAGGAGCATCTATAACTTGCTGTTCTTTCAACTCAAATAAATCTTGCAGTTGTTTAACAAACTTTTGCGGCGTGTGCGGATTAACCTGCTCAAATAGCGCTTCACGCATCGCATACAGATGATCGGTTGCAGGAGTCACAACAATTAAATACCCATCATCTTTTAAAATACGTAAAATTTCTGCTTGTGGAATCGGGCTAAAAAGACTCGTACACACATCTATACTTTGATCAATTACAGGTAAAGTTGCTCCTGTACCGACAACCCAAGTCACGTTGGCATTTAACTTTGCAGCACGTTGTACCGCATTTTTTGCAATATCTACACCTATACACTGCTCAACAACCTGTTGCATCGCACTCGTGTAATATCCCTCACCACAGCCAATATCAAGTACAGCTTTAGCTTTAAGATGCTTTAGCAAATGAACTACTGCTTGCTGTAAAGGCTGATAATAGCCACCCTGTAAAAAGGCACGGCGTGCATCTACAGACTCAGGAGTATCCCCGGGATTTTTACTGTGTTTATGCTGTACGACATGTAAGTTCACATAACCTTGCTTTGCAATGTCATAGCTATGACCCTGTTCACACCGCCATGTTTTGTTTACCAGCTCAAGTCGCTGACGACATACGGGGCACATTAAATTTTGCGTAGTCACGTTTAATTATTCTCTTGTTCTTTTTGTTGCAAATAAGCCTTAGCGTGCATTCCAACAAATGTGCGGCCTGCATTTGTTCCAGAAATCCATTCATCTACTTCAAACAAATCAAACAATCCCACTTTAATTAAAGTTGGAATTGCGATCTTCAACTCTTCTTCAATTTGCCCTCTTTGTCCCGCATTATAGAGTTCAATATTATGCAGCATTGTCGCGACAGTTCCCGTTTGTACCTGACTACCATCTTTAAGTACAACTTGAGGTAATACTTCCCCATCACTAACCACTTTTTGGTTAATTACAGATAATTGGTCTAGCCCAACAACCTTTGTCATTTACCTCTCCAATAAAAAAGCCAGTAGAAACCGGCTTTATATTGACACCAAAATAAGTTCTAGCGCAATTTTAAGGTCATTAGGCCTAAAACAACTAGCATAATCGTAATAATCCAGAATCGAATTACAACTTGAGTTTCTTTCCAGCCTTGTTTTTCATAGTGATGGTGTAAAGGTGCCATCAAGAATACGCGCTTATTTCGCATTCGCAACGACCCGATTTGTAGGAATACTGATACAGCCTCCATCACAAAAACACCGCCCATAATCGCAAATACGATTTCTTGGCGTACCATCACGGCAATTGTTCCAAGCATTGCGCCTAGAGCTAAAGCGCCCACATCACCCATAAAGACTTGCGCCGGGTGTGCGTTATACCAAAGAAACGCCAAGCCTGCACCAATCATAGCAGAACAGATCACCACAAGCTCTGAAGTATATTTCACATATGGAATATGCAAATAATTAGCAAAACGGATGTCACCAGATAAGTAAGCGAATACACCTAAACCTGAAGCCACCATAACCACCGGCATAATAGCTAAACCATCTAAACCGTCAGTTAAGTTAACCGCATTAGAAGCACCATTAATTACTAAATAGGTGAATACAATAAATGCCAAGCCTAATGGAACAATAGAAAGTGGAATTGAAAGATTCTTAAAGAAAGGAATCAATAAATCCAGCATATTTGCTGTGTATTCTGAATTAGATTGTTCAGTTGCAATTAAATATAACGCAATACCAGCACCAAGTGAGGCAATAGAAGTCCAGAAGAATTTCTTACGTGCAGGTAAGCCCGCATTATCTTTATAGCGAATCTTAATCCAGTCATCTGCCCAGCCAACCGCACCGAACACAACCATTACACCAAGTACAATCCAAACATAAGGGTTAGATAAATCAGCCCACAATAAAGTACTAATACCAATTGAGAGTAGAATTAAAATCCCTCCCATTGTCGGTGTACCCATTTTTTTGGCATGATTTTCAGGAGCAAATGAACTTACTGCCTGACCGTATTTTAACGCTTGTAATTTACGAATCATGATTGGTCCGAGAACCAAACCAATGGTCAGTGACGTTAATACACTGAGTAAAGAACGTAATGTTAAATAACGAACAACCTGAAACGAACTGTGATAGCCCGCAAGTTGTTCAAACAACCATAACAGCATTTAAAGTTTCTCCATCAAATCAGCCATCAACGTTTCCATATGAGTAAAGCGAGAACCTTTAAACAGGAAACTCATGGACTGGGGTTGATGTGTTTGGATTAGATTGATTAAAAATGGAAGCGCCTCAGCTTGAGTCTGAAATGCTTTCAATTTAGTAGAATGAAGGCCTGCACCTTCGAGAGCTGCTGAGGCAAACTGCCCAACTGCAATAATATGATCTAAAGGAAGCTGAGCGAGATCGTGACCTAAATCATGATGTTCTTGCCAACTACTATCGCCAAGTTCCCCAATATCCCCCATCACCATGACTTTAATGCCATTTTGTTGAAGTAATACTTGCGCCGCAGCTCGCATAGATGTTGGATTAGCGTTATAAGTATCATCAATAAATAAATGAGGCACTTTTTGAATAAAGTTCAAACGGCCTTTCGCACCTTGTGCTTGCTCTAATCCTTTTACAATATCGTCTAGGCTAACACCTAATGCCAAAGCAAATGCTACTGCAGCAGTTGCATTTTGCACATTATGCTCACCTGCAAATGGCAGCCTTACAAAACTTGAACCTTGAGGTGTATGTAACTGGAAATTGGCAGATTGTGGCAACAATTCAATCTCTGTAGCAAAGACATCACCACCAGTACCAAAACTCATAATTTGATGACTTTTTGCTGCTTCACGAATCTCGGTAGTAAAGTCATCTTGTTGCGGAACAATAGCAACGCCCTGAGGTAGAATATGACGATAAATTTCTGATTTAGCACGGCAAATACCATCGCGACCACCGAACTCACCTAAATGAGCAGTCCCAATATTTAAAATGCCAGCGACATGCGGTTGAACAAGTTTTGATGTGTAATCAATTTCACCTTGATGATTTGCCCCAAGTTCCATCACTGCATATTGATGTTCCTTGCGAAGCTCAAGCAGCATCATCGGCACACCAAGGTCATTATTTAAATTGCCTCGGGTAATCAATGTAGGGGCTAAACGAGATAAGATGCTTCCTAGCATTTCTTTAGTGGTGGTTTTACCGCTACTTCCCGTTAAAGCAATAACTTTCAATTGAGCATTTTGTTCACGGCGATACGCACCAAGTTGCCCTAAAGCCAAGCGAGTATCAGCAACTACAAGCTGAGCAATGTTTGCATCTATAGGTTGCTCAACAATAGCGACTTGGCAACCATTTGCAGCGACTTGCGCGACAAAATTATGCGCATCGAAACGTTCACCTTTTAATGCTAAAAAGGCATCCCCACTTTCTGCATGACGCGAGTCAGTCAAAATACGTTTAATTTCAGTTTGAGGGATCTGGTCTTTATGCCAGTAACCCTGTGTTGCCTGTTGTAATTGTTGAGCTGTCCACGGTTCCAAAGGCACGGTACTGGTGGTTGAAGTATGCATAATTTTTCCTATTGTGCAGGGTAAGCAGCATCTACCGTATGATGTTGTGCATCAATCGCAGAACGCACTTCAACCACATCATCAAACCAGTGACGCACACCATTAATTTCTTGATAATTTTCATGACCTTTTCCGGCAATCACCACAATGTCACCAGCTTGAGCATGCTGTGTAACAAATTTAATTGCTTCACGACGGTCATGAATTTCATGCATACGATGCCCTGAAAAATCTATTCCTTGCTTCATATCAGCAAAGATTTGTTCAGGGTCTTCTGTTCTTGGGTTATCTGAAGTCAGAATAACCGGATTTGCACCATCTAAAGCTGCTTGAGTCATGAGTGGGCGCTTACCACGGTCACGGTCACCACCACATCCAAATACAGCCCAAAGCTGATTCGAAACGTGACGCTTTAATGTTTTAAGCACTTGAATCAATGCATCGGGTGTATGCGCATAATCCACCACAAAAAGTCGCTCACCATCACGAATGACCTGCATTCGGCCTGGTGCGCCAATCAGTTTAGGAACAAAATTAACTAATGCTTGTAAATCGAAACCAGCTTGCTCAGCAGCGATCAGCGCCGCAATCAAGTTTTCAACATTAAAATGACCTAATAATGGACTTTCTACAGCAAATGAACCTTGCTGCCCCACTAAATTAAAGGTTGCACCCGCCAAGCTATAGCTTAAATCGGTAATATAATAATCGGCCGTATTTTGAGTAAGCGAATAAGTCAAAATTTTAGGTTGCGCTGGATTATTCTTCGCCGATTTAATCATTAAATCTGCATGTGCATCATCTAGATTAATCACAGCAACTTTTAACAAATTAAACTTGAATAAACGAGCCTTTGCTTCTGCATAAGCTTCTAGCGTGCCATGATAATCGAGGTGATCACGACTTAAGTTACTATAAACAGCAATTTCAATATCACAACCATTTAATCGGCCCTGCTCAAGACCATGCGAACTCGCTTCTAAAGAAGCAAAAGTTGCGCCGTGCTTAGCATAAGCATGTAATTCATTTTGTAACTGCAAAGCATCAAGAGTAGTATGTGTAGAAGGCGTTAAATCCGGCAAAATACCATTACCAGTCGTTCCCATCACCGCACAGCGCTGCTGTTGCGAACTAATTAACTCAGCAATTAGGCGAGAAATAGTCGTTTTACCATTCGTACCTGTTACAGCAATAATCCGTAATGGTTTAACCGTATCAGTTTGTTGTAAATAACGTTTTTGCCACTCACCCATACGCTGACGCACATCAGAACATACCCACTCATTCGCTACACCTAATTCGGTTTCACTAATTACAGCAAGTGCCCCATTTGTTAAAGCTGCTTCAGCAAATGTGCGTGTTTTTTCAGGTTGGCTATAACTGGTCAAGGCAATAAAAATTTGGCCAGCTTCTACTTTACGACTATCTAAATTAAAGCCATGAAATGGCTGTTGAGGCCATTGTGCATCAATCTCGATTGGATTAATTTCTTGAAAAGAAACAGTCATAGCTTACCTGCGAATAGGATTTTGTGGAGTATTAAGTGGCTTATCAAGCGGCACGTTCATTAAACGTAGTGACTCTTGCATAATACGAGCGAAAACTGGGGCAGCAACCAAACCACCGTAGTAACGACCTTGTGGATTTTCCACAACCACAATAACAGCTAAACGCGGATCACTAATTGGTGCAACGCCGGCAAATAAAGCACGATATTCACTATTTGAATAGCCTTTACCATCAGCACGCAATTTATGAGCAGTACCTGTTTTACCGCCTACTCGATAGCCTGGAATATTGGCTTGTGTCGCTGTACCACCCGGCATAGTCACTTGTTCAAGCATTAACAAGACTTGATCAGCAATTTTCGGGTTAAGAACTTGCTCCCCTTTAGGTGCCTGATCTAATTTATGCAAGCTTAATGGCATTTTGACGCCATGATTTGCAAGCATGGCATAGCCTTGTGCCAGCTGAAGAATAGTTGCGTTTAGACCATAACCATAAGCCATGGTACCAATTTGAGAAGAGTTTAATTTATTTACAGGAAGTACTAAACCAGAACTTTCCCCTGGGAACTTCACAGCAGAACGCTTACCAAAACCAACACGATTAAAGAAGGTCGGTAAGGTCTCTTTTGGAAGTGATAATGCAATTTTTGCAGAGCCCACGTTTGAAGACTTAATAATCACACCTGTTACGGTCAAAGCCCCATAGTTATGGGTATCACGAATAGTATGCCAACCTAAACGCATTGAACCAGGAGAGGTATTTACAATCGTATTTGGTGTGTATTGACCAGTTTCTAATGCAGCAGAAATAGTAAATGGCTTCATGGTTGAACCCGGTTCGAACATATCGATCGCACCACGGTTACGCATAGCATCTTTATTAGACAAGCCATTCTTATCATTCGGGTTATAAGATGGCCAACTGGTCATTGCCAAAATCTCACCCGTTTTAACATCAACCGCAATAGCCGTTGCTGAACGTGCATTATTCGCAACACCCGCTGCGGTCAATTCGCGATACATAATGTACTGTAAACGAGAGTCGATACTTAAAGTGATATTCTCACCCGGCTCGCCCTCACGAATCACCTCAGAAACTTTTAAACGATTACCACGCTTATCACGAATAATTTTTTGTTCGCCATCTACTCCAGAAAGCTGCTTATTCAACTGCATTTCTAGGCCTTCAACACCTTGACCCTCACTATTAGTCAAACCAATAATTTGGGCATTTGGTTGTGGCTGCGGATAATAGCGTTTGTAAGTTTTTTCTGCATAAACCCCTTGGAAGTTACCTTTCATAATGAGGTCAGCTTGTTGCGGCGGTACTTCTTTTTTCAAAACTAAATAACGAGAACGCGGACGCGCATTCATCTGTTTCTTAAGGTCAGCACGATCAACACCGACCACATCGGCAAGCTCATCTAAGTTTAAATTTTTATCTGGTAATTGGCGTTTTAATTTACGATTTTTTGGATCTTGTTTTAGTTCAGCCGAAATTTGATCATATAAATGTTTAGTTTCAAAATAATCACGTGGGTCCATCACAATTTTCATGATTGGACTACTGATCGCTAAAGGCACACCGTGGCGATCACTAATTACACCACGCATAGCTTCTACACGTTCAGTACGCAAAATATTGGCATTGGCTTTATTTTGTAAAAAGTCCTTATTAATGATCTGAACATAAAATGCACGTGCAATTAATACCACAAAACACAGGAGCACCACTGCCCAGAGCAGATAAAACCGCCACATATCAAAGGCAAGACTTGGTTTTTCCGAAATAGACTGCTGTTTTTTTCGTGTTTGCTTTGTTCGCTTATCTACCATACAGCAAGGCCTTACTTATTTTGCTCTGAGGTCATCGGTAAAGAAATTACCACCGTTTCTGCAGCCGGTGGCGAAAACATTCGTAATTGTGTCACAGCACGCGTACCAATTTGAGCAGTCGCACCAAATGTTTGTTGCTCAATCAATAAACGTCCCCATTCAGCATTGAGGTCATCACGTTCACGCATATAAGAGCTTAACTCTCTATAATCATGACGATATTCAAATACTTGCAATACCACCATCATGGCACTGATGAAAACCAACGCCACCATGACTGTATATATCACAACTTTTTTGACCACTTTATTTTCTGTGGTTTCGATTTCATCACTGCTTTTCATTACGCGCCTTTTTGTTCCAAGCGTTCAGCAACCCGAAGCCATGCACTACGTGAACGTGGATTCGCTTTTACTTCTTCTTCACTCGCACGAACCCGTGAAATTTTCTTTAATCTTCTCGTATCAACCTGCTGTTGAGGCATCCCCCAACCAGAATCTTCTGCAAGCGTTGATTCTTTTTGAATAAACTGTTTAATCAACCTGTCTTCAAGCGAATGGAAGCTGATCACAGACAAACGTCCATTTGGTTTAAGCAAGTCTACAGCTTGCGGTAAAAACACTTCAATATCATCTAGTTCTTTGTTAATAGCAATACGAATAGCCTGAAAAGTACGTGTCGCCGGATGCTTATGTTTTTCCCATTTTGGATGAGCTGTTTTTACAAGTTCAGCCAGTTGTGCTGTCGTATCTAATTTTCCAGCTTGTTTAATTGCTTTAGCAATACGTCGACTATATCGTTCTTCACCATATTGATAAATGATATTCGCCAACTGTTCCTCTTCAATTTCAAGTAACCATTCAGCAGCAGTCAAACCTTTAGAGTTATCCATACGCATATCTAAAGGGCCATCTTGCATAAAACTAAAGCCGCGTTCTGCCTGATCTAATTGAGGAGAAGATACGCCTAAGTCTGCCATAATTCCATCGACACTTTGCACCCCAATTTCCTGCATTTTTTCTTTTATATCAGCAAAACTTGCATGAATAATGGTAAATCTCGGGTCTTCTTGTGCTAAAGCGGCTGCAACTTCTAGAGCCTGAGGATCTTTATCAAAGGCATATACTCGAGCGTTTTCATCGAGTTTCGACAATAATAAGCGTGTATGCCCACCTCGTCCAAAGGTTGCATCGATATACACCCCAGTTGTGCGATCTGCCAATAAGCTTTCAACGGTCTCAAAAAGTAAGACAGAAATATGCGACATAGGAGTTAAATCATAGCGTAAAAATGTAACTGTACATTATCACCTTGTTTACGATGAACACCAAACGGCTTTTTGTAGGAAAATATTAATTTTTCATAGAGAAAACCGTTTTCTTTGCATTTTTTAAGCAAAATAAAAAAGCAAGCTCACCTTTTCAGGTTCACTTGCTTCAATATTAAAAGTTTAAGTAATTTTTAAACGGCTACTCTAGCTATATTTATCTCTACTATTTCCCTTCATAAATCTGATCGAAGATGGCTCCATTGGCAAAGTGAGTTTGCTGAGCTTTTGCCCACCCACCAAAAACATCATTAATCGTAAATAATTTAATTTTTGGAAATTGTGCTGCATATTTTGCAGCGACCTGAGGATTACGTGGTCGGAAGTAATGTTTAGCGGCCAACTCTTGTCCTAAAGGTGAATATAAAAAGTTAAGATAGCCTTTTGCCAAGGTACGGTTACCGTCCTTGTCGACTGTTTTATCTACAATCGCAACAGAAGGCTCTGCCAAAATTGAAATGGATGGATAAACAATTTCATATTTATCTTTATCAAGCCCTTTAGTTGCCAATAATGCTTCATTCTCCCAAGAGAGTAGAACGTCTCCTATTCCGCGCTCAGCAAATGTAGTCAGCGAGCCACGTGCTCCAGAATCTAGCACTTTGACATTATGATAAAGTTTTTTAACCAGCTCTTTTGCTTTGGCATCATTTCCACCCGGCTGTTTTAAAGCATATCCCCATGCAGAAAGATAAATCCAACGCGGCGCTCCCCCCGTTTTCGGATTAGGCGTAATAATTTCAACACCAGGTTTAGTTAAGTCATTCCAATCACGAATATTCTTTGGATTACCTTTCCTAACCAAAAATACAACCGTAGATGTATAAGGTGCCGAGTTATTAGGAAACTCTTTTTGCCAGTTCGGTTGGATATATCCGGCTTTAACAATTTCATCGATATCATTCGCTAAAGCCAAGGTCACCACATCTGCTTGAAGGCCTGTCGCTACAGCTCGAGCCTGTTTCCCAGAGCCACCATGGGATTGTTTAAAATCAACGTCCTGACCTGTACGTTGCTTCCAGAATTTTCCAAAAGCCTGATTATATTCTTGATAAAATTCACGGGTTGGATCATAAGAAACATTTAAAAATGTAGTCGCAGCCTGTACTGCACTTACGGCTAACCCCATATATGTAGCGACCGTAATTATTGCTATTCTTTTCATTTATAAAAACCAATTTCATTTTTAAACTATACTATATTTTTATGTTTTCATTTTTCCATCAAATACTTATAACAATTCAAGGTTTACTAATCACTTTAAACGATATAAATTTTGCTTAGTTTTTATTCATAATTTCGAAAAGTTTTGTAATTATTCTTATAGTTTATTTATAGTCTTCACTTTATCTACACATTAATTTGTTAAATAATGAGACGTAATGGATACAGATAGGCTACTTTTAAAAGATACCAAGGTGAAATAAAGGTGTTTTTTGTAAAAAGTGTGACATAGTTCTACTTTTTTATTAAAATTTATGTTTGAATCGTAGCGTTACCGTAATTTTACATTTGGTTAAACTCAAAAAATAGACGAAATGTACGTACTGAGGGGATGAGTAAAAAATGAAAACTAAGTATGGAAAAGCTTTGAGTTTGGGTTTGGTGCTCAGTTTTGCATCACAATTATCTGTTGCCGCAGCACTCAAAGATACACCGAGCAAAAGCGTTTCGGACCGTCAGTCTTCGCTTATTGAAAAAGCGCTAGACCAACAAAAACGCAATACTATAGCCTTACCATCTACAGATGATGAGCTAAAAGTACTTAACACTATTCGTGTGACACCTACTCAAAATTTTCTTGCTGCACAGCATGAACGTTTTTCACGTTTTGTTCAGGCCATCTTCCAGCCACATACTTCTTAATATTTGAAACGGCCCCTCATCGTTTCAAATTAAGCCCAGTCTGCCGTTAAATAAAAACGTCAGAATACTGGGCTTTTTCGTTATAATAGTTTCAATTTTTATTTTGACCCATTATCTATGAAAGTTCGTACTCGTATTGCACCTTCTCCTACTGGTTTCCCTCATGTTGGTACTGCCTACATTGCCTTATTCAACATGTGTTTTGCGAAACAACATGGCGGGGAATTTATTTTAAGAATTGAAGATACAGACCAACTTCGCTCTACACCAGAATCTGAAAAAATGATTTTAGATTCTTTACGCTGGTTAGGTTTAAATTGGTCTGAAGGTCCAGATGTGGGTGGCCCACACGCGCCTTATCGCCAATCAGAGCGTATGGGAATTTATAAGCAATACGCGTTAGAACTTGTTGAAAAAGGCCATGCTTTTTACTGTTTCGCTACAGCAGAAGAACTTGATCAAATGCGTGCCGAACAGCAGGCTCGCGGTGAAACACCAAAATATGATGGCCGCGGTTTAAAGCTTTCTCAAGAAGAAGTAACTCGCCGCCTAGAAGCAGGCGAACCTCATGTCATCCGTATGAAAGTTCCAGAAGAAGGTGTATGTAAATTTAACGACTTACTCCGTGGGGAAGTAGAAATTCCTTGGGCACAAGTCGACATGCAAGTCCTTCTTAAGACTGATGGTTTACCAACTTACCATTTAGCAAATGTCGTTGATGACCATTTAATGGAAATCACTCATGTATTACGTGGTGAAGAATGGCTTCCTTCTGCACCGAAGCATCAGTTGCTTTACCAATACTTTGGTTGGGAAATGCCAACACTTTGCCATATGCCATTGCTACGTAATCCAGATAAGTCGAAGTTATCTAAACGTAAAAATCCAACATCAATTAACTACTACCGCGATATCGGCGTTCTGCCAGAAGCCTTACTCAACTATTTAGGCCGTATGGGCTGGTCAATGCCAGATGAGCGTGAAGTATTTACCCTGCAAGACATGATGGATCACTTTGATATTCAACGTGTATCTTTAGGCGGCCCAATTTTCGATGTTGAAAAACTCAATTGGTTAAATGGTCAATGGATTAAAGGTTTAACACCAGGCCAGCTACTAGACCGTTTACTTACTTGGAAGAGTGACCGCAATACATTAGAAGATATTGCTGCTGCAATTCAACCGCGTATTAATTTACTTTCTGAAGCAGTAAATTGGGCTGGTTTCTACTTTAACCATATGCCACAAATTACAGCCGAAATGTTTGAAAGTAAAAAATTGACTCAAGAACAAGTTCGCCAAAGCTTACAATTTGCTATTTGGCGTCTTGAAAGTCAGTTTACCTGGAATAATGACACGGTTAGCCAAACCTTAATGGACTTGGCAAATCAAATGGGTATTAAACTACGTGATTTTATGCCTGCTTTCTTTATCGCAATTGCTGGCTCAACCAGTTCAACACCAGTTATGCAATCAATGGTTACGCTTGGTCCAGATTTAACCTTTGCTCGCTTACGACATGCATTAGAAATTGTTGGTGCACCGAGTAAAAAAGAGGTGAAAAACTGGGAAAAGCTCAATGAAAGCTTAAAACTGCCGAAAAATGAAGCAACTAGCGAAGCTTAATTCATTTTTTTGTTGACGTGTGGGCGCATTCACCCTAATATTGCGCTCACACAAACTGGGGCCATAGCTCAGTTGGTAGAGCGCTACAATGGCATTGTAGAGGTCAGCGGTTCGATCCCGCTTGGCTCCACCAAGATCCTTTGTGTTTGCCTCATCAAGTCCCTATCGTCTAGAGGCCTAGGACATCGCCCTTTCACGGCGGTAACCGGGGTTCGAATCCCCGTAGGGACGCCATTTTCTATTTTAAAAATTCCTTTTAAAGACTCTATCGTCACCTTCCTGTCTATTCTTTGACACCTTCTTGATTGCACATTTGTCTATTTTATCTAAAATAGCGTCTTTCTTAAATTCTCTCAATGTGTAATATGCAGCCATCTGACAATCAACTAGATGCTCAGCATCAGAACAGTACTGCACCTTTAAAAAGAGCCATGAGTACTCGCCACCTTGTGATGTTATCGCTAGGCGGTGCAATCGGTACTGGTTTATTTTTGGGTTCAGGGGAAGTCATTTCACAAACTGGACCTATTGGCGCAATTATTGCCTACATTCTTGGGGGTGCAATTGCTTACATGGTTATGCTCTGTTTAGGCGAGCTGGCTGTGCACATGCCTGTTTCTGGCTCTTTTGGTGCATATGCCCAAAAGTACATTAGTCCAAGTACAGGCTACATGATTTCATGGATGTATTGGCTAACATGGACAGCAACGCTAGGGACCGAATTTACCGCCGCTGCCCTACTCATGCAGGAATGGTTGCCGCAAATTTCAATGTGGATCTGGACACTTATTTTTGCAGTGACGATTTTTGGGCTAAATATTAGTTCAACTCGAGTATTTGCTGAATCTGAGTTCTGGTTAGCGCTTGTTAAGGTTGTTACCGTTATTGCCTTTATTGTGCTTGGGTTATTAGCCATTTTTGGTTTAATTCCTTTTCATGGCGCTCAAACTGCTCCTCTGTTTAGTAATTTAACAGCCCAAGGCTGGTTCCCACACGGTTTCCTCCCTATCTTTACTACCATGCTGATTGTGAATTTTGCGTTCTCTGGGACAGAACTAATTGGTGTGGCTGCTGGTGAAACTAAAGATCCTGCACAAAACGTCCCTAAAGCGATTAATGCTGCAATCTGGCGCCTTCTTATTTTCTTTGTCGGTACCATTATTGTGATCAGTGCATTACTCCCTTTCCAGCTTGCAGGCTTAAGCAGTGAAAGTGTAAGTAGCAGTCCTTTCGTTACTGTATTTAATTACATTGGTATTCCATATGCAGATGATATCATTCGTTTTGTAATTATTACTGCACTGCTCTCAGCCGCCAATTCGGGTTTGTATGCCGCTTCACGCATGATGTGGTCTTTATCAGAACAAAAGCTTCTTCCAAGTGTATTTGCCAAGCTTTCAAAAAGTGGGACACCTATTGTTGCTTTAGTAGTCACCATGTTTGGCGCAATCCCAGGTTTGTTATCGGAACAGTTTGCACCTGAAACCATCTTTAAAAACTTACTCGGCGTTGCAGCTTTCACCATGGTTATTGTCTGGATGAGTATCTGTTTAAGTCAGTTCAATTTCCGTAGACACTGGTACCGAGCTGGACATACGGTTAAAGATTTAAAATATGCTGCACCATTATTTCCTATTGTCCCAATTTTGGGTTTTCTATTCTGCTTTATTACCTGTTTAAGTATGGCAGCAGACCCTCAAATGCGAGCAGGTTTTGTAGGTTGCTTAATTTTTACGGCTTTATGCTATATCAGTTATTTTATTTTTTATCGCCATAAGGCCTAAGTGCTTGTAATTAAAAAGTGTAGCAAAAAGCTACACTTTTTTTTGTTTAGATACTGGCTTTATAGAATCTACCGTTGTAGATTAAAATTTATATTAAAAACAATTCCTTGTATACAATGAAAATTATATTTATCCATGGGATGAATCAACAAAATTACACAGCACATCGTTTAAAAGAGCACTGGCTAAGAGTCTTTAAACTGGGCTTAAAACAATTGCACTGTAGAGTTAATTTAAGAGATTTACATATACACATGCCTTTTTATGGCGATTTAATGACGAAATATCAACTCTCTAATCAATTAGATTTAAACACCTTACTTCCAAAATCCTTTAACTTTCATTTGCCTATTCATTTACACTCACAAGCCAACACACCTAAGGAACATACTCCTTTTGTGCCACATCTTCCTCTTTCCCCCGATCAACCCACAGAAAGCTTATCAGAACGTTTATATCTGACTTCACAGTTAGTAAAAGATCGCGTTCTTAAAGAAATGGTGGTTCTTTTAAATAATTTTCCTAAATTACATGAGAGCTTAATTCAACAATTCTTGATTGAAACTTACATGTACTTATCTAATCCTGATTTTATGTACGAAGTTCATCAAAGAATTTTAAAACAAATGCATGATGATGAAGATTGTATTGTAGTCGCTCACTCTTTAGGTTCCGTGATCGCATTTCACTTGTTATCAGACCCGGCTTATCACTTTTCAGTACAACGCTTTGTTACCTTAGCTTCACCACTTTCTTTTCGGGTGATCCAAAGTAAACTCCCTATTCCGATTGAACGACCAAAATGCCTCAATGGCGATTGGTATAATTTCTACTCAAAAGATGATTTTTTAACAGCTTTCCCATTAAGTGAAGCACCTTTTAATTTCACTCCACCAATTATCAATCAAGAAATTTTTACTTTTGCGAACCAACCCCATGAAATTGTAGGGTACTTACAACACCATGCAGTCATCAAAGCAATTATTGAACCTTTTCAATAAAAATTAGCCATAAATGCCTATATTTTCTACAATTTGAGTTATTTTTAAGCGCTTGAATGTTTTTTTTAATATTTCTTCAGAAAACTATTTGACACTTTTATTAAATCGACCTAATATACGCCCACCTCTGAAACGTCCCTATCGTCTAGAGGCCTAGGACATCGCCCTTTCACGGCGGTAACCGGGGTTCGAATCCCCGTAGGGACGCCAATATTTTTCAGATGTATGCCTCATATAAGTCCCTATCGTCTAGAGGCCTAGGACATCGCCCTTTCACGGCGGTAACCGGGGTTCGAATCCCCGTAGGGACGCCAATATTTTTCAGATGTATGCCTCATATAAGTCCCTATCGTCTAGAGGCCTAGGACATCGCCCTTTCACGGCGGTAACCGGGGTTCGAATCCCCGTAGGGACGCCAAATTCTAAAAAGCCACTGCATGAAGACAGTGGCTTTTTTCTTATGTACGCAATAAAAAAGCTGATCATCAATCAGCTTCTCATTTATATAATTTAATTCGCAATTCCAACTTGGACTTCAAGACGACCTGATTGAACCCGTAGTCCTTTTATTTCGAATTGATCTACCAGTTGCTGCACAAGCTCCCGGCTTTCCCTCAAAATATTGAGTCCCGGTAAAATACTAAAGTCTGTCAAGCTTAAAAGTTTTTCTACCATCCATGAACGGTTGTTAATGAAATCAATAAACCCTGCCTGTTCAAGGTCAATAAACCACATACGGTGACCATCACGTTGAATACCCGGAATATCACGAATCAAATGATTAATCAGTGATGGTATAGGCAACATGTTAATGACTTCGAAACCTACTCGTCCGATACGACGGACTGCCCAATTCGACAATGTTCCACCATGTCGAATTTGTACATCTAGGCTTTCATCCATTTGACGTAAACGTAAGAATTTTTCTTGCCCAATACGGCATTCCAATACCCGAAAATCTAAACTCAGCCGATATAGGAAACGGTGATAGTGCCCATCGATTTCAACCTGAAACCGATCATTGCCACATTGAACTTTAATATCATCAATTTCTGACCGATCTATTCATTTACGAATTTGGCTATTTAACAGCATTTCAGGCAAATATAAATTCAGCGTACTCTTACCTAGAAAAGTACGGGCCATAATTAACGCAACCTGACGCGCAGTTTCACTGGTTTCAGAGACCATATCTCTAACAGTTCCTGCTGCCAGATTGGTCATGCCAACGACTCCACGCTTTGTATGAGTTGTTACATGGTCTAAAGCATCTAAGGCTGCATCTGCAACCTCTGCAAGATTACGTGTCGTATCACTAGCAAATCCGACGGCATCATGAGCATGTTGCAAGGTCTTATGCAGCAAACGGCGTGAGAATGACAGTTTTATAGGGTCAGGGTTCCCTGAAACTGTTGATGTCGTTATAGGCTCCGACTTATTGTCATCTTCTTGACCCAAGTCCCTCTCCTTTTTATATTTCTTTCGCATCCCATTAATCAGCTTTTCAGCTCATTTCCAGTGTTGAACACACTTGGTTTTTATCTAGATTAGCATGCTCTGCGGTACTATTTTAACTTTTATGTGTACGCATAAATCATCATTTTTTCATATATGCTTGTTTCAAAAAAGTATTTTTATATCTAACTTTTATGTCACTTTTTAAAAGCCCTACAATTTTTTTCCTTTCTTTGCATTTCCGTTAGAATAGATTCAAATTTAATGTGGAGCTGTCATGCAATATCGTTGCCCTCAATGTCAAAGTGTTAAAATTATGCCAGTAAGCCAAGGTGTTAACAGTGCCAAACCTGTTGTGCCTAAGAGCTTAGTGATTTTAGTTCCTGCCATTTTTGTACTATTACTCTTGGTTGTAATTAGTATTTTTATGTGGATTTTTGGCAATGGTGCAGGCACTTCTCTACAAATTGCAACGGTCGTTGTTTTTGTTGTGACTCTAGGGGCGGGGGTTATGTTCTGGCGTGATTTGCCGGACTTTAAATTGTCTATGCAAGCATTTATGCAGTCACAAAAACATTGGAAATGTCGTGACTGCAATCACGAATGGGAAATTTAAAAAAAGTATTCACATCAGCTTAGTGCTGATGTGAATGTTCTTTATCAGTCTCATCATGTTCATGTGAAGCATGTTGAGCGATATGCTGACAATTGATCTCGGCATCATCTTCAATTTGCAATGTCACTTCGCCAATACCATGCTCATGAGAAAGCATTTCAACAGCATCTTGATAGAGCTTAGTACGGTCAGCTTCAGGCGCAAATAAGTGCACAGTTAAATGAATGTTTTTAGAAGTAATCGCCCATACCTTGAGTTGGTGAATACTTTCAACACCATTTAAAGACAATAAATCTGCACGTAACTTTTCGATATCGACTTCTTCAGGTACGCCTTCGAGCAAAATATTAATACTTTGTTTCAGTAAAACCCAAGTTCTTGGTAATACCCAAAAACCAATCAATACCGCAATAATCGTATCGACCCAGTACCAGTTGGTGAAGTAAATCACAACTGCACCAATAATAACGCCAACCGAGCCTAGTGCATCACTCAACACCTCTAAATAAGCACCTTTCACGTTTAAGCTATTATTGGCACTCGACATGAGGATTTTCATTGAGATAAGGTTAATCACTAAACCAATGGTTGCCACAATGAGCATACCCACACTTTGAATTTCAGGCGGCTTAGAGAAGCGAATATAAGCTTCATATAAAATATAAATTGCCACTACGAACAGCATGAGCGCATTAAATAATGCAGCCAAAATTTCAAAGCGCTGATAACCAAAAGTACGTTTATTATCGGCTGGACGCTTCGCAATCTGAATTGCAATCAGAGCAATTGCCAGAGCAGCGGCATCGGTAAACATATGCGCAGCGTCGGAGAGTAATGCCAAACTTTGTGTAATTAATCCAGCAACGACCTCAACAATTAAAAATGTTGAAGTCAGTGCTAAAGCAATCATTAATTTCTTAGCATTACCTTCAGTCACTACAGCATGACTATGATCATGACCATGTTGTCCACCCATTTTGCGGACTCCTTATTATTTATCTTTATGGTGAGGTAAAGATAACGATGGAAACATCACTATCTTTACCTCTTTCAAACACTTTTTTGAATTGACGCTGTCATCAAAAAAGATATCTCAAAATGATGACATTATGAATGCTCAGCGCTTTTCGCTTTGCTTTCATTCATCCATCGATAAATGACCGGTAATAAAACCAAAGTTAATATCGTAGATGAAATAATGCCACCGATTACGACCGTTGCCAAAGGTCGTTGCACTTCGGCTCCAGTTCCTGTTGCCAAAGCCATCGGAATAAAACCAAGTGAAGCAACAAATGCTGTCATTAATACTGGACGTAATCGTAATACCGCTCCTTTCCAGGTTGCCGCATGAACATCTAAAGTTGTTCTCAGCTCTTTAATAAACGTGAGCATGACCAAACCATTTAATACTGCAACACCCGATAAAGCGATAAAACCGACCCCAGCAGACATCGAAAGTGGTATATCTCTCAGCCATAAAGCCACTAATCCACCAGATAAAGCGAAAGGAACTCCACTAAATACCAGTAAGCTGTCTTTAAAATTACTGAATACGGCCATGAGCAACACAAAGATCATGATGAGCGCCATCGGCACAACGATTTGCATTCTTGCTGTAGCAGAAGCAAGATTCTCAAACTGTCCTCCATAACCTAACCAGTAGCCGCTAGGTAGCTTTTGCTGTGCCAGTTTGCTTTGCATCTCTTGTACAAAAGACCCAAGATCACGGTCACGCACATTTGCTGTCACAATGACGCGGCGCTTACCATTTTCACGACTTACTTGAGCAAGGCCTAGAATATTCTCAACCTTAGCGACGTCTTGTAACTGAATCAGACCACCATTTGGTAAGCGAATCGGTAACTGAGCTAACTGCTGAGGCGTACGCATGTTTTCCTGCAAACGAATCACAAAATCGAAACGTCTATCACCCTGTAAAATTTGCCCTACACTCTGCCCTCCAATACTGGCAGCCACAATATCCTGAATAGATTTGACTGATAGACCGTATTGGGCAGCCAATGCATGATCAACATCTACATTCAGTAATGGCAAACCGTCAGTCTGTTCAACTTTGACTTCACTGGCACCCGGAATGCTACGTAGCTGTTGAGCTATTTTTTCCGCTTCCTGATTGAGAACCTGCATATCGTCCCCAAAAATTTTCACCCCAATATCACTACGTACACCTGAAATAAGCTCATTAAAACGTAGTTCAATCGGTTGTGAAAATTCACTGTTATTACCAGGAATCTGGTTCACGAACTGCAGCATTCTGGCACGCAGTTCATCTATCGTTTCTTTAGGGTTTGGCCATTGATCGTGTGGTTTTAATAAAACAATACCATCGGAAATATTAGGAGGCATGACATCTGTAGCAACCTCGGCTGTTCCTGTTCTTGCAAAAATGGCTTTAATTTCGGGAAAAGCTTTCAATAACTGCTTTTCCACATTCTCCTGAATCTTAAGCGACTCTTCTATACCAGTGCTCGGTGCACGCATGAGTTGCAGTGCAAAATCACCTTCACTTAACTGAGGTGCGAACTCACTACCCACTCGTGTTGCAATTGCACTTGTCAAAATCAAGATGCTGACCGCTGCTGTGACAACAACATATCGGAAGGCATAAGCCTTATCGAGTAAGCCTGCATAACCTTTTTTCAAGCTCATCATCCAGCGGCTTTCTTTTTCCTTCACTTCACCCGTAACAAATAAAGCAACAGCTGCTGGAACAAAGGTCACAGATAAAATAATTGCTCCCAATAACGCTAAAACGACGGTCATTGCCATAGGATGGAACATTTTTGCTTCTACGCCTGCTAAAGCAAAAATTGGTAAGTACACGACCATAATGATGATCTGACCAAATATTAATGGACGTCGTGCTTGTTTAGCGGCTAGAAATACCTCTGTAAAACGTTCTGAACGTGTTAGTAAACGACCTTTTAAATGCTGCGCTTCAGCTAAACGCCGAATACAGTTTTCAACAATAACAACTGCCCCATCGACAATGATCCCGAAGTCCAAAGCTCCTAAGCTCATGAGGTTGGCACTAATTTTTTGTTCTGCCATGCCCGTTAAGGTAAAAAGCATTGCTAATGGAATAATACAAGCAGTGATTAAAGCAGCACGAAAGTTTCCTAAAAAAATGAACAGGATAACAATGACTAAAATCGCTCCTTCAATCAAATTTTTAGCTACTGTTTTAATTGCTTTATCTACGAGGCTACTACGATCATAGACTGTTTCAATCACCACACCCTGAGGGAGTGATCTTTGGATTTCCTGAACTTTTTGATCAATCGCTTTGGCAATGGTTTTACTGTTTTCACCCATCATCATCATGGCGATACCTAAAACAGTTTCCTGCCCATTATAAGTAGCACCACCAGTACGTAAGTCATGACCAATCGATACTGAGGCCACATCAGCAACCCGTATAGGCAAACCGTTTTTAGTAGCAACCGTAACATTCTGAATGTCTTGTATCGACGTCAGCATACCCGGTACACGGACTGTGAGTTGCTGACCATTCTCTTCAATAAATCCGGCACCGCGGTTTTCATTGTTATTTTGAAGCGCATCTTGTAAATCGGTGAGGGGAATCTGCAACTGCTGTAACCGCGTTAGATCTGGTGAAACCACATAGGTTTTGTTGTATCCACCAATGCTATTAACCTCGGCTACCCCTTGCACACGTTGCAACTGGGGCCGAATAATCCAGTCTTGAATTTCACGCAGGTCCATTGCGCTATAGGCTGAACCATCTGCTTTTTTAGCATTAGGTTCCGCTTTTACCACCCATTGATAAATCTCACCAAGTCCAGTTGAAATTGGAGACATTTGTGGATCAATACTATCGGGTAAAGCACTCTTAGCTTCTTGTAAACGTTGATTAATTAACTGTCTTGCCCAGTAAATGTCAGTACCATCCTTAAAGATAATCGTGACCTGAGAAAGACCATATCTGGAAATTGAACGAGTCTGTTCCAGATTTGGAATGCCGGACATGGCATTTTCAATCGGATAAGTAATCCTTTGCTCAACTTCCGGTGCTGTAAAACCATTAGCCTGACTATTGATTTGTACCTGCACATTGGTGATATCTGGCACGGCATCAATTGAAAGTTTCTGGTAGCTATAAATTCCAACACCAATCCAAGCAATAACAAACATCATGACCCAGATGGCATTTTTAATTGAAAACTGAATGATCCGATCAAACAAACCTTCAGCCGCTGGCAAATCAGGTTTATTAATGTCCATGCTCAGCCTCCCCTTTTTCAAGTTCGGACTTGAGCAAGAAACTACCTTGAGTCACATATTGCTGCTTTTCAGTAATTCCGGATTTAACCTCGACCCATTGTGCATCTGAAGAATAATTGCCTAACTCTACGGTAACTGGAGCGAAATGAATTTTGTCCTTCTCCTGTTTTGCAACAAAGACCACATTCTTTCCATCAATCTGTTGTACCGCTGCCTTGTTAACCCGTAATACCGTCGCTGCATTATTTTGTTTCAGTAACACGTTGACCATTAAGTTAGGACGTAATTCTTTTGAAGGTGTCAGCACCTTGGCCCGAACCTGTAATCGACCAGTTTGACTATCCGCTTCTGACGTTAAACTTTGTACCTGTGCTTTGAAAATATTGTTCGTTTGCAGTGATTTAAATTCAATTTCCTGATTAGGCTGAATATTGGTATTTGTACTTGGTAACACAAACTCAACCCATAACTGATCTAGACGATCAATAACAAATAACTGTTTTTCAGGGCCAATTTGCTCACCAATAACAATATCTTTACTGCTGATTACACCGCTTAAAGGTGCAGTTAAAACATATCGACCTTTACTTGAGCGAGTCGCTCCCAAGGCACTTAAACGGCTATTTGCAGCTTGTACCTGAATTTGCGCTTGACGATAAGCATTGTAAGCACGCTGATAATCTTGTCGTGCTGAAACACCTTGCTGCCACAATTGTTTTTCACGCTGATAATCTTGCTGAGCTAATGTTAGCGCTTCTTGCGCCATGCTTAAGTTAGCTTGTTGATCGACCAAATCTGGTACAAATAAAGTCGCAAGCGCCTGTCCCTTTTCAACTTGTTGTCCCAGCGCAACATTTACACTATCCACTCGGGCAGAAAATGTTGAAGAGACATGTGCTTGCTGGTCTGTATTTACAACAAGTTTGGCAGGGTATGAGAGATTCTGCTCAACTTCTCCGCGCCCTACTTGCTCTAACTTCACACCATATTCAACCAGTTGCTTGGAAGTGAGATTTAAACTTCCTTCCTCTTTTTCAGACTCTTCATGACCCGCTTCACCTTCTGCATGCCCTTCTTCACTTTTTTCAGTAGTGGACTGCTTTTTCCCTGAGAAAAATAACCAAGCACTTAAAGCAAGACAAGCAATCAGCAGCGAAAGAGCAATAAGCCATTGGTTTTTCATTTTTTTAACTGACATTACTCTGCCCCTCCAACTGTTGGCAACTTATAGGTGTCTTGCCATAAATTTTGATTAATTTGATTTAATGCATCTCCGGACATCACCATATTTGGATCGATCCCGAGAGCTAAACTTTCAGCCTCAATAGCTTTTTGCCAAGCAGATTTAAGGAGTTGAACTTTCTTCAATCGTTGTTCTTGTAATTGCAGGGTAGATTGCTGAACATCAGTAATTGCAAATTTACCGACTTTGAAGCCAAGCAACATTTTCTCCTGTACCGTCTCTGATAAAGGAATCTGTTGCTCATTCATCAAGTTATATTGCTGCTTTAAACCAGCCAACTCGTACTGTAGAGTACGAATAGAATCTAGGCTTTGCTTTTTATAAAAACTTTGCTGCTGGGCAATTAAATCAAGTTTGCTTTGGGCAATTTTCAGGGCATATTGCTGGCGATTAAAAATGTTTAAAGGAACCGCAATACCTACTCGAATCTGATTTTCGGTACTGCTCGTTTCTGCGGTTTTGCTACGAACCACGCCCATATTTACGGTAGGTGTTGGACGATTTTTTGCTTTTAAATAATTAATTTCAGAATTTTGTTGGATGGCTTGAAGTCGCATGGACTGTTCTAACAAATTCTGTTTTAAGTATTGATCGATGTCACCTTCATTTTTTAAAGGCCACGCACTTTTTATATCTGGACGTAAGGTGAAGTTATCTTCAGTCTCACCCCATAAGTTCGCCAATTTTCTTTTGGCACTACTTAGTGATAATTCAACTTCCTGATATAAACGTTGGTTTTCAACATGCGTCATTAAAGTCCGGTCTAAATCAACCTGAGCAATACTACCGGCCTGAAAGCGTAAACGAGTAGCATCTAAAAGGTTCTTACTCGTTTTTAATTGTGCTTTGGCAACTTCATGTTCAAGTTCCAAAATCGAAACTTGTGACCATAAATATTTGACAGCAAGCTTCAGTTGAGCCTCATATAAAACCTGATTTAACACAACTTGATTTTGCTGGACACTTGCCAGTTTTTTTGCTGCGGAACGTACACCAAAAACATCTAGTTTTTGCGATATACCAAGTTCTAGTTCCTGATCTTTTCCAGATTTAAAACCCGTTTGCTGTACAGAAACCGTCGGATTTTCCCATAACTGGCTCTGTCTGATATTGCTCTCTGCGATATCTTGTTGAGCTTGCCAAATTCCTGTTTGTGTCTGAAATTGCTTAACCTGCTCTAGTACTTGCTCAAACGTTAAAACATTCTGTATACGCTGCGGTTGAGTATTTTCAGCAAGGTTTTGATTTGAATTAGCCGCAGTTGTTACAACACTAGTTGAAAGCGCAACCGCAACAACTAATGATTTAAGTATCCAAGATGAGCTCAGACTAACGAAACGTTTTTCGTATAAAAAAATAGACATAAAGTAACCCTATGAAATAAATAATATTTCTGGTGGGTTATTTTTCGGCTATCCCACCTATAGCAGGGTTAAAACAGGAGGCGGGTCTTGTTTAGGGATATGAGGAGACTTATAAGAATTAGACCAATAATATTGTTGTTTTGGCTCAGATGACTGTATTAACGGTGAAACAATTTTTTCTTGTGCTTCTACAATCACAACATGAAAACATGAAGGTAAATGATCATGATGATCAGACAAGTTCAAAGGAGCTTTGTGACTAGTCCCTGCGACGTCAGTCTTTTCACTATGGCTATGCTGTGAAGATTCATAACTCAAAGCAGCATGATGTCCAAAATGATGCAATGCTTTTTCCTGATTTTCATGGGCGCAAAATGCCGCTGCCACATTCCATAAACTTTGGAATATAAGCAAACAGAATAAGACGGACATGAAAAGTGCAGAACGTGGCAACAGCACACCATTAAACTAAAAAGTTGAACAAAGCCACTATAGCAGGCTCCCGCCATGTAATAAAATTACAAAACATTGAATTATAGGTTCACTTTCTTACTTAGAAATTTTCCAAATTTTTCTGCATAAAAGAATTTTTTTAGAGCAATATGTATGTATAAAACTTTAACTACTTTTATATTAGTAACTTGCCTCGGTTTAAGCGGTTGTGCAACTACAATGTTGTCCAATACCCTTCCTAGCGAAACAACCGAAGTTAAGACAAATATTTTAAAAACTGATCAGATTATTGCACTCGGGCAAGCCGTTAAAGATGACCAAAAACAAGGTATTGTCTTTGTTGGTCAAGACTATAATTACTTAATGACTGATGGTAGTTCTGAATTTTTAAAGATTATTAAAACTATACCTACTAATGACAGAACACTTAATATCCCTTCCCCTCTTATACTCACTATGGAAGATGCAAATCATTTCAATGGTGTAATCCAAGTTCGCTATAACACCCAATTAGGAAATCTCAAAGAAAAACAAAAAGATATGTTAAAAAAATTGGGGTTTAGAGAAAATTTTAATGCAGTACTTGAGCAACAAAAAAATCAGTACCCCTATATTAATATTTTTTTCAAGGGCCAACTGTATGAAGCTAAAAATCCAAAAGATATACAGCAAAAATTAGAAAAACCATATGCCGTTGAACTACAAGAAAAAATTGAAACAACAACGAAGCACCCGTTTAAAAGCGCTACTCGCAAAGTACTCTATCCATTAGCGATGACTTTTGATGTGGTAACTATTTATCCGTTATTAATTTGGTCTGATTTAAGAGGCGATTTTAATAAATAAAAACTTTTTACTTAAATACAAAACTAGCTTTAAAGCTGGTTTTGTTTAAAAAAATTTCTTTTGTTTGATATTGATAAGTCTTATTGAATTCTTCGCATTCCAAAAAAAATTATGTTCTAGTTTTAAATTTACTCAAGAGAGTCTTTGTTTACCTATAAATTTCGCTAAGCGTAAAAACATCTGTAACTTTTATGTAAGCTAAAACCTCATCATTTTTCATCCAAATGCGCTATATCACATTTACAAAATAAAACATAAGATTTCAATATAAGGGACTAGCTTAAAAGTGTGAGTCAATTCAATCAGATTGAGGAACAAGGGGAGACTATCATGGATATGAAAACAATCAAGCATGGGCTTAATCACTTGTTTGCCTTTGAAAACTTCCCAGCCGATATGCATTCACAAGCTGAGGATGAAATTGAACAAGGCTTACGCTTTGAAGAGTTAGCCGTACAAGATCATGAACGTATGCAAAATTGGCTAGATATTACCCCAAACGACCGCAATGCGATGTGGTGTTACCTCCGTGCAGCTTTAAGAGGTAATGCTGACGCTTCTTTTAAACTTGGTATTGGCTATTTAAATGGTCAATTTGGTTTAGATAAAAACTACACTGAAGCTGAAAAGTGGTTAAACAAAGCAGCAAGTCAAGGTCATCCCGACGCTGAACGCTGCTTACAAGAAGCTTTCAGTAAACTTGCCTTCTAATAAAAAAACCAGCCCTTAGGCTGGTTTTTCAATTTAGGTGTAATTAGCCACCAATTTTTTTGTATTTCTTACGATGTGGTTGAGCATCATCACCAAGCTTAGCACGGCGATATGCTTCAAACTCGGTATAGTTACCTGTATAGAACTCTGGTTGCTCATCTTCAAATGACAAGATGTGAGTTGCAATACGGTCAAGGAACCAACGGTCATGCGATACAACCATTACCGTACCAGGGAATACCAAAATTGCATCTTCAAGTGCACGTAAAGTTTCTACGTCCAAGTCGTTTGATGGCTCATCCAGTAAGATAACGTTTGCACCTTGCTGTAAGATTTTTGCAAGTTGTAAACGGTTACGCTCACCACCTGACAATTCACCTACGCGTTTTTGCTGATCTTGGCCTTTAAAGTTAAAGCGACCAATATAAGCACGTGATGCAATTTCATAATCGCCCACTTTCAAGATATCTAAACCGCCAGAAACTTCTTCCCAAACTGTTTTGTTATCATCTAAAGTGTCACGAATCTGACCAACATAAGCAACTTTAACCGAATCACCCAGTGTTACAGTACCAGTGTCAGGTTTTTGCTCGCCTGTCATCATGCGGAATAAAGTCGTTTTACCCGCACCGTTAGGACCTACAATACCGACAATCGCTGCTGGTGGTACCGTAAATGACAAGTTTTCGTAAAGTAAACGGTCACCAAATGATTTACTGATGTTCTCTACTTCAACAACCTTGTTACCTAAACGTGGACCAGGTGGAATATAGATTTCAGAGGTCTCGTTACGCTGTTGGAATTCGCGTGAGTTAAGTTCTTCAAAACGCTCCATACGCGCTTTGTTTTTCTTTTGCTGACCTTTCGCATTTTGACGAACCCATTCAAGTTCTTTTTTCAATGCTTTAGCAAAAGATTCTTCTTGTTTCTGCTCTTGTTCTAAACGAGCATTTTTTTGCTCCAACCAAGAAGTATAGTTACCTTGGTAAGGAATACCATGCCCACGGTCAAGCTCTAAGATCCACTCTGCAACGTTATCAAGGAAATAACGGTCATGCGTAATCGCAACAATTGTACCAGGGAAGTCTTTTAAGAAACGCTCTAACCAAGATACAGACTCTGCATCCAAATGGTTCGTCGGTTCGTCAAGAAGTAACATATCTGGTTTAGAGAGCAATAAACGGCAAAGTGCTACACGGCGGCGTTCACCACCTGAAAGCTTACTTACGTCTGCATCCCATGCTGGAAGATTCAAGGCATCTGCCGCGATTTCAAGCTGGTTATTTAAGTTGTGTGCATCCCAAGCATGGATAATTGATTCTAATTTTTCCTGCTCTTTTGCAAGCGCATCAAAATCTGCATCTGGGTCTGCATATTCAGCAAATACCTGATCAAGACGTTCTAAAGCATCTAGAGCTTCACGTACGCCATCTTCAACGTTACCACGAACGTCTTTAGTTGGATCAAGCGGCGGTTCTTGCTCTAAATAGCCGATTTTAATTCCAGGTTGTGCACGAGCTTCACCAGAGAATTCTTTATCTACCCCAGCCATAATACGAAGCAAGGTAGATTTACCCGCACCGTTCAAACCGAGCACACCAATTTTGGCACCCGGGAAAAATGATAAAGAGATGTCTTTTAAGATTTCGCGCTTTGGCGGAACCATCTTAGACACTCGGTTCATCGTATAAATATATTGGGCCACGCAGGACTCCTCAATTGAAAAACCAACAGATCGCAATGAGCGAAAAATAGTAGCTATTATATGCTGAACGCAGCAAAAAAATAAGGCGTGATTAAGTTTAATCGTTTTTTATAACTGATAAATGAGGTCAAAATTGTTTCCTGATATAAAAAATGCATGATCTTGAATCATGCATTTTTCGCTTATTACACTGCTTGAAGACGAGTTCTTCTACATAGATTTATTTAAGAAAATTATTGACTAACAAATTTTTAACATCATCTCCCCGACCCGACATTAACGCTTTAATCGCATAGAGAGAGGTTGAAGAAACCTGATTCAGGTTAGGATCTGGCGGCATTACCAGCTCCATCGGATTGGTATGCACATCGAGTAAAGCAGGACCATCGTGTTTTAAAAAACTTTCCACGGCCTGTTCTAACCCGTTACCATGCGTTATCGTTTGTCCATGCAAACCAATTACGCGAGCAAGCTGACCGAAATCAGGATTGAGCAGGTCAGTATAATGGTCGAGCAATCCTTCCACTTTTTGTTCAAGCTCTACAAAATTGAGCGAACTATTATTAAATACCACAATCTTGATTGGCAGTTTTTCTTGAATTGTGGTGAGCAGATCTCCCAGTAACATGGCTAAGCCACCATCTCCACATAATGCAATGATCTGGCGGTTCGGGAATGCTTTTTGGGCTCCAAGTGCTTGAGGCATGGCATTGGCCATAGTGCCATGTAACAAACTGGTAAAGGTTCGACGTTTTCCATTTACGTCAATATGCCTTAATACCCATACCATCGGTGAGCCACCATCTCCGAAGAAAATTGCATCTTGATCTGCATAACGGTTGAGTAAAGACACCAGATATTGTGGATGAATCAGCCCATCTTTACCTACCCGCTCTTCTTTACGTCGTATTTCATCGCTCTCATGTTTCAACGCAAGACAATGATCTAGAAAATCACGCTCATGACGTGTTTCAAGCAGTGGCAATAATGCATCGAGTGTAGATGAAATTTTACCCACGGCACCTAATGTAATCGGATGGCGACGCCCCAAATGGGTCGGATCAATATCAATTTGCAAGATTTTGGCATGGCTTGGATAATACTGTGCCCATGCGAAATCGGTACCTAGCAAGATCAGCAAATCGCAATCCATGAGGGTGTGATAACCCGCTTTATTACCAAAAATACCCGTCATGCCCATATTGTATGGATTGTCGTATTCGACAAAATCCTTAGCACGTGAAGTATGTGCTACAGGAGCGTTTAACTTCTCTGCAAAAGCCACTAGTTGGTCATGCGCATCCTCACACCCAGCACCTGCATAAATTCCAATTCTTTGATGCTGTGAAATCAACTGAACAATCTGGTTGAGTTCGGACTTATTCGGCAAAATATCGGGATTAGTTTGGCGTGGTACAAAGGGTAGACCCGCCTCAGCCGACGCTGCACTAATATTGGCCGGAACAATAACCACCGCGACACCACGTTTGGTCAGCGCAGCCTGACACGCCATGCTCATAATATGTCTGGCTTGTGAAGGTTGAGTAATCTCTTCACAAAAAACCGAATTTTTTGCATAAACTGATTTAAAATCGACATATTGTGGAAAGTCGACAAATCCTGCCATCTCGGTAGAAATCTGGCTTGCAATCAAAATGACTGGCGCACGATTACGATGCGATTCATATAAACCATTAATGAAGTGTAGGCTTCCTGGCCCACACGATCCTGCACATGCCGTCAAGTGACCACTGAGTAAAGCATCTGTACCGGCTGCAAAACCACCAACCTCTTCGTGGCGTACATGAATCCATTCAATTTTACTCTTAGACATGGAGTCAGTGACATGGTTTAAGGTGTCACCCACAATACCGTAGCAACGTTGAACACCTGCTTGTTCCAGCATCTCAATGATAATATCAGATACTTTTTGAGTACTCATTAGTTCACTTCTCCAGCTTTTTTATCATGAATTGAATTACTTGTATTTTTATAGTGTTCTTGCGGGCGGCAGACCGCCAGTAAGTTTTTGTGGCGTTCTCTCAACTTCATGTAAATTTAATTGAGTGATTCGAAAAAAATAAAATAAGCTCTTTTATACTTAAAAATGCTGAACTTTACATAAAAATATCTAAATCATGAATAAAGAGTATGCTAAAAAATCTGGATTATTCTTTAACCACTTCGATGATAACAATGTCAAATACATACCGAGACGAAACCTTAGCCATTCACGCAGGCTACACACCTGAAGCAACAACAAAAGCAGTAGCTGTTCCAATTTATCAAACAACTTCATATGCATTTGATAATACCCAACACGGTGCAGACCTTTTCGACTTAAAAGTTCAAGGCAATATTTATACCCGTATTATGAACCCGACCACTGCTGTGCTTGAGCAACGCCTTGCTGCTCTCGAAGGTGGCATTGGTGCTTTAGCTTTAGCATCCGGAATGGCAGCAATTACCTATGCCATTCAAACCATTACTGAGGCGGGAGACAATATTGCTTCAGTCTCAACTTTATATGGCGGTACATACAACTTATTTGCCCATACGCTGCCAAAACAGGGAATCGAAGTTCGCTTTTTCGATTATCAAAAACCCGAAAGCTTACGTAACTTAATAGACGATAAAACTAAGCTTGTTTTTGTCGAGTCAATTGGTAACCCGCTCGGCAATATCATCGATTTAGAAGCAATTTCAAAAATCGCCCATGAATATGGTGTACCTGTCGTTGTCGATAACACAGTTGCCACCCCTGCTTTATTAAAACCATTTCAATATGGAGCTGATATCGTTATCCATTCGCTTACTAAATATATTGGTGGTCATGGTAATAGTATTGGCGGTGCAATCGTCGATAGCGGTAAATTTCCTTGGGGTAAATATCCAGAACGTTTTAAAGTTTTGAATACACCCGACCCAAGCTATCATGGTGTGAACTATGTCGAAGCATTAGGTGAGGCTGCCTATATAGCACGAGCTCGCGTGGTGCCATTACGCAATACAGGCGCAGCTATTAGCCCGCTCAGTGTTTTCTTAATTTTACAGGGTCTCGAAACTCTAAACTTACGTATTGAACGTCATACTGAAAATGCTCAGAAAATTGCGGAATATTTGCAAAACCATCCGAAAGTAAAATGGGTCAATTACGCAGGTCTAAAAGATCATCCACAACATCAACTTGCACAAAAATATGTAAAAGGCAAACCTTCTGCAATTTTATCTTTTGGCGTTCAGGATGGCCGTGAAGGCGGTACTCGTTTTATTGATGCACTAAAGTTATTTACCCGTCTTGTGAACATTGGCGATGCGAAAAGTTTAGCTTGCCACCCCGCAACCACAACTCACCGCCAGCTCAATGAACAAGAACTAAAAGCTGCCGGCGTAAGTGAAGATATGGTTCGCCTATCTATTGGTATTGAGCATGTTGATGACCTAATTGCCGATTTAGAACAAGCACTTTCATCTGTATAAATTTTAAACTTATCTATCAAGCCTCTGGAATATAGAGGCTTTTTTTATTTTCAAGTGATTTAACCCTCAATAATAATTAATGGATTAGGGTAATAATTTAGAGTTTTTACTCTAAATAAATTGTTAAATTTCATATATTTACACACTAGACAATTTTTAAACATCTATTAAGATAGGGCAATATTTAGGAGTTCATCAGGATGAACCAACGGTTGTAAAAATAAAAATTACATACCGGAATAAATAGCCCCTGCCCCTACTTAGGTAAAATGCTGTGAATAAAAAATTAGAAGCTCTGTTCCAGGAAAAGGTACAAGGTAAAGTCATTTTAGTGACAGGCGCCTCAAGTGGAATCGGTTTAACGATTTCCAATAAACTTGCTGACGCTGGTGCACATGTTTTACTGGTTGCCCGTACTCAAGAAACATTAGAAGAAGTCAAAGCAGATATTGAAAGCCGTGGCGGTCAGGCATCAATTTTCCCATGTGATCTGAACGACATGGAAATGATTGATCAGGTTTCTAAAGAGATTCTAGCTTCTGTTGATCATATTGATATTTTAATTAATAACGCTGGTCGTTCTATTCGTCGTGCTGTTCATGAGTCTTATGACCGTTTCCACGACTTTGAGCGTACCATGCAATTAAATTACTTTGGCGCTGTGCGTTTGGTTCTTAATATTTTACCGCACATGATTCAACGTAAAGACGGACAAATTATTAATATTAGTTCGATTGGTGTATTAGCAAATGCAACACGCTTCTCGGCTTATGTTGCCTCTAAAGCTGCGCTTGATGCATTTAGCCGTTGTCTTTCTGCCGAAGTTCATGCACATAAAATTGCAATCACCTCAATTTATATGCCTTTAGTGCGTACTCCTATGATTGCGCCGACTAAAATTTATAAATATGTACCGACTCTATCACCTGAACAAGCAGCGGACTTAATTGCTTATGCGATTGTGAAACGTCCGAAACGTATTGCCACAAACTTAGGCCGTTTAGCTTCTATGACGTATTCGGTAGCACCTGGTATTAACAATATGTTTATGTCGATCGGTTTCCGTCTATTCCCAAGTTCAGATGCAGCAAAAGGTAAAAAGACTGAGAAACTAAATTGGGCACAGAAAGCTTATGCACGTCTTTTCCCTGGTGAGCATTGGTAATCTGCCATATTAAGGTTATTTAAAAATAAAAAAGCGCCTCTCATTAGGCGCTTTTTTATTAATCCTATTTAAGCATCTAAAAACTCAACATGCCCTGTTTTAACATCATAAATCGCACCAATAATTGCAATCTCACCACGATCTAGCAGGTCTTTCAGTACTGTGCTGTTATTAATAATATATTGAATATTGTAGTGAACATTCATTGCTGTCACCTGATTAATAAAAGCTTTATTTAACTCACGCGGTTGCATAATGTCATATACGCTTTCTACCGAACGCATGAGTGGGCCAAGCACATATTGAATATGCGGCATTTCTTTGACATCAGAAACTTGCTTTTGCTGTAAACGTAACTGACATGCGCTGGTCACTGCACCACAGTCAGTATGGCCTAAAACTAAAATGACTTTTGAACCTTTTGCCTGACAAGCAAACTCAAGTGAGCCAAGTACTTTTTGACCTGCAATATTACCGGCAATCCTTAAACTAAATAGATCACCAATACCTACATCAAAAATCATTTCAGTGGGAGCACGAGAATCCATACATCCTAAAACAGCCGCAATCGGATGTTGGCCTTCATCTGCGGTGACACGAATTTGACGGTAAATATCGCGTTGTAAACGTTCATTTTTCACAAAGCGTTCATTACCTTCCTTAAGTAAGGTAACCACCTGCTGCGGACTTAATTTACGCTGTAAATCTCTGGTACTAATGTAGATATCAAGAACTGCATCATCTACTTCTTCATAGTGCTGCTTAAACCCAATGAGTTTGAGATCGACCTGACGCTTAACTGCAGTTTCATTCTGATAATCTTGAATGACCTGATAGATATCGGGATCAATCGAATCGCATTGAGTGGCATCAATAATCAACTGCTGATCTTTATGAACATGCTCTAATGCAGAAATGAGCGCTGAACGATTCAGAAAAGTGACCTGTGATGGAAGCTCAATACGCGTCACAATTCCATGTAAATGCTTTTCTTTATAAACACGAACGCCTTTATTAAAGTTGCCATACAAAATAAATGCACTACTGGTAAATAGACCTACCAAAATTCCGGTTAACAAGTCTGTCAGTAAAATTGCAACGAGAGTGATAATGAAAGGTAAAAACTGTTTCCAGCCTTTTTGATAAAGCTGTTTAAATAACTTTGGATGAGTCAGTTTAAAACCAGTCACGATTAAAATCGCTGCAAGTGCAGACAATGGAATCATGTTCATAAGTTGAACAAAGAATAAAACTGCTAGTAGCAATAATATGCCGTGAATAATCGTGGAATATTTACTCCGTGCGCCTGTATTTGCATTTACAGAACTGCGGACAATGACTGATGTGACTGGCATGCCGCCAATTAAACCTGAAACAATATTCCCCGCACCTTGTGCCCACAGTTCACGGTTAGGTGGAGATGAACGCTTTTGAGGATCAAGTTTATCGGCCGCTTCTAAGTTTAGTAATGTCTCTAAAGACGCCACAATCGCGAGTGTAATTGCTCCGGTATAAATCAATGGTTCAGCCAGATAGCTAAAGTCTGGAAAAACCAATACCTCTTCTGGTGCTTGTAATATATTTGGTAGTTGAATCAAATTATTGGTTTGGACTGCCCAAGATGAGCCAATATTCATTAAGACAAAATTTAAAACTGCAGCAATGACTACAGCAATTAAAGCTGAAGGTAGTGCTAATTTTTTAAGTGGGCTGCTGTCCCAAGCTAAAATTAAAAATAAGCTCAGCAGTCCAATCAACGCCGCGCCAGTGTCAAACTTTTGGATAACCGTATCTGGTGTAGCAGTCCAAACGTCTTTCCATGAAAAATCAGTCAATCCAAATAAATACGGTAGTTGCGTCACAATAAGAATGGCACCAATGGCAGCCAGTAATCCTAAAATGACATTGTTTGGAATAAAGTTGGCAAAGAAACCCAACTTAAATACACCAAACAGAATTTGTAAAATTCCTGCAAATACAATACACAATAAAAAGGCGGCATAATTGCCGCCTAATTGGTCGAGTTGTACAAGGATGACCGCAGTCAACCCTGCTGCTGGGCCAGAGACACTGATGTGAGAACCACTCAGCAGGCCAACAATAATTCCACCAACAATTCCGGCAATAATACCAGAAATGATTGGAGCGCCTGAGGCTAAGGCAATACCCAAACATAAGGGTAAAGCCACGAGAAATACGACCACTCCCGAAAGGAGATCGTTTAAATGAAATCTATTTTTCAGTTCTAAAGCCGGCATAAAAACAACCATTTATAATATAAAAAAACAATCAATTTTTAATATAACTGCCTGAAAGTGATGAACTTACCTCAAGGCTTTATCGATATTGTCTGACATCGGTAAAGGGTTAAAGTTGAGTTATGCTATAACGTTGTATAGTTGATTGTAGATTTCACACCGTTTTTGTTGATCTTAAGATTCACCTCATCTTTACCACTGCGATTTCTGAAAAACCGAATTTCACAATCTCTAAAGCAAACTTTAAAAATAATAAAAAACCTCCCGTTTGGGAGGTTTTTTAGGTGTTCTAAAGGCTCTTATTTAGAACCTTTAATTCCTGCTTGTAGTAACAATGCACCAAACCCACCAATTTTTTGTTCTTGTGGTTTTTCTTGTTTGCTACGTTGTGGGCGTTCAACCTGATCTTTACGTGGTTGTTGAGGACGCTTACCTTGCGGCTTACGCTCAGAACGCTGTTCGTTATTTTGCTCACGACGCGGTGGACGCTGTGCCTTAACAGGCGCGGCACCTTCTGCACGCATACTCAAGTTCACACGGTTACGCTCAGCATCAACTTGCATCACACGCACTTGTACGATTTGACCTGGTTTTACCACTTTATGCGGGTCAGAAACGAATTCATTCGCTAATTCAGAAATATGAACTAAACCATCTTGGTGTACGCCAATATCAACAAAGGCACCAAAATTCGTCACGTTCGTTACCACACCTTCAAGCTGCATACCTTCAGTCAACTGAGCAACTTCAGTAATGTCTTCACGGAATTTAGCTGTGCGGAATTCTGGACGTGGGTCACGACCCGGTTTTTCAAGTTCTGCTAAAACATCCTGAATAGTCGGCAAACCGAATTTGTCATCAACAAACTCTTCTGCTTTCACCTGACGAATAATTTCAGTATTACCAATAATGTCTTTAACAGTTGTCGCTTTTGCTGCAACAATTTTCTCGACAAGACCATAACTTTCAGGGTGAACAGCAGAAGCATCTAAAGGTTCAGAACCATTTTGGATACGTAAGAAACCAGCTGCTTGTTCAAAAGTACGCTCGCCTAAACGTGGTACGCTTTTCAATGCTTGACGGTTATCAAAACGGCCATGTTCTTTACGGTATTCAACGATTTGCTGAGCAATCGCTTTATTTAAACCTGCAATGTAAGCCAAGATTGCTGGTGAAGCAGTATTTACATCAACACCAACAGCGTTCACACAGTCTTCTACCACTGCATCAAGCGTTTTTGCTAAACCAGTTTGGTTTACGTCGTGTTGATACTGACCTACACCAATCGATTTCGGGTCAATCTTCACAAGTTCAGCAAGTGGATCTTGTAAACGGCGCGCAATAGACACTGCGCCACGAATTGAAACATCAAGCTCTGGAAGTTCTGCTGCAGCAAGTTCACTTGCAGAGTAAACAGATGCACCTGCTTCGCTTACAGTCACACGTGTTAATTTAAGGTCTGTATTTGCAGCCATCATTTCTGCAACCACAGCTTCTGTTTCACGGCTCGCCGTACCGTTACCAATCGCAATAAGCTCGACATTATATTCACGGCATAGACGTGCAAGCTCAGCAATAGAGCCTTCTTTGTCTTCTTTAGGCGCAAATGGGTAAATCGTGCTGTGAGCAAGTACATCACCAGCATCGCTTACAACAGCCAATTTCACACCAGTACGAATACCAGGGTCAACACCCAAAGTCGTACGGCTACCCGCTGGTGCAGATAACAATAAATGACGAAGGTTTTCAGCAAATACCTGCATTGCTTCTGCTTCGGCAGCAAGACGTTTTTCTGTCAGTAATGAATGCTCGATTTGAGGACGAACTTTACCTAACCAGAATAATTTTGCAGTTTGCTTCAAGAAGTCTTGGCGAGCTTGTGGCTGAATTTGATCTAGGTTGTATTCAGTTTCAATACGTGCCAATGGTGCATCATCTTCACCATCTACTTTTAAACCAAGTACGTTTTCTTGACGGCCACGTAACATTGCCAATAAACGATGAGAAGGTAATTTGTTGAGGCCTTCAGAAAATTCAAAGTAATCGCGGAACTTTTTGCCCACTTCTTTCTTTTCTTCAGAAGCAACAGTACTTTTTAGCACTGCTGTTTTTGCAAAAGTCGCTTTTAATTCTGTAGTAAGCGCAATGTTTTGTGCCCAATCATCAATCAAAATATGCTGGATTGCGTCTAACTGACTTTCTACATCTGGGTAGTCTTCATGACTAAAACCAGCTAATGCTTCTGTCGGATCAATTTGTTCTGAAATAATTTTTTCGGCAATTGGCCCCAGACCCGCTTCTTTCGCCTTGAAAGACTTGCTCGTACGTTTAGGACGGTACGGCGCATAAATTTCTTCTAAAGCATTTTTTGTTTCGGCTGCATTCACCCGCGCCAACAAGTCATCATTCAATTTATTCTGTTCTTGCAATGACTGAATGACCTTTTCACGGCGCTCATATAAATCACGTAAATACGCTAAACGAGTATCTAATTGGCGTAACTGCGTATCATCTAAACCTTGTGTTACTTCTTTACGGTAACGGGCAATGAATGGAACACTGGCACCTTCATCAATTAAGCGGATGGCAGCTTCTACTTGGTTTGGACGTACGGCAAGCTCACTTGCCAACTGCTGAACTAAGTCAGTCATCGTGTTTGATCCCACAAGGATAAAGTTTAAAAGCACTGATTATAAAGACCAAGACTATAAAATCCACACTTGTTTGCGTATTCAAAACGTTTTTTTGTATTGACTGTGAATTTTTCACATTCTTTACTTCATAAAAAACGTTTTAGCTATTCATTTTGGTCTTCAAACCCATATTTTACTTTTTAAAAAATCTGAAATTTATAGGATATCCGTTAAGTAAAATGAAATTTTTAATATAAATTACGAGAAAATGAACATATTGATACAGTATCAGAATGAACAAAATTATAGTTTTTCTTATCTGTCTAAATAGATTATTAAGCTTTAATATTTGAATGAGTTCTCAACCTCTTAGAAAATAAGCTTTAAAAAGCAGCGTTGATTTTTAAAATAATCTATTTGAAACAATTATTTATTAAAATTTAATCGAATAGAATTTAACGAGTGACCGAATGCTTGGTTTTTTCTTTAAGGCTTTGCTAAATTATGGGCATAAGATGTTGTTTTTTGGTTTCAAGCCCCTACGAAAATTGTAATTTTGAGCAAATTGATACATAGTCTTAACAAGAACATCGGCATTATACTGAGGGCTTGTTGGCAATAAGCCTAACCGATCCAATAATATATAAATTATGACTTTAAAAGGGAGTACATCATGAGTTTAGTTGTACCTGCTGAACATCCTGAAACCGTACATAACGAAACGGATCGTGTCGAACGCATTTTAGTGGTCGATGACGATGTGCGTTTACGTACCCTCTTGCAACGTTTTTTGGAAGATAAAGGCTTTGTTGTAAAAACTGCCCACGATGCCTCACAAATGGATCGTTTATTACAACGTGAGTTATTTTCACTTATCGTACTCGACTTTATGTTGCCCGTTGAAGATGGTTTAAGTATCTGTCGTCGTTTACGTCAGTCAAACATTGATACACCTATTATTATGCTAACTGCACGTGGTAGCGACTCTGACCGTATTGCTGGTCTTGAAGCTGGTGCAGATGACTATTTACCGAAACCATTCAACCCAAATGAGCTTTTAGCACGTATTCGCGCAGTATTACGTCGTCAGGTTCGTGAAGTTCCGGGTGCTCCAAGCCAACAAGTTGAAGTGGTTAGCTTTGGTCCATGGTCTTTAGATTTATCTACACGTACGCTTACTCGTGAAGGACAAATCGTTACTTTGACCACGGGTGAGTTTGCCGTATTGAAAGCATTGGTACAGCATCCACGTGAACCGTTAACGCGCGACAAACTTATGAACTTGGCTCGTGGCCGTGAATGGGGTGCAATGGAGCGCTCAATTGACGTTCAAGTGTCTCGTCTACGTCGTTTAATTGAAGATAACCCAGCACGCGCACGTTATATTCAAACGGTATGGGGTGTAGGTTATGTATTTGTTCCAGATGGTGCTGAATAAGCTTGAGATAAATTAGAGTGAGTTTAGAGCCAATACCACCGCAAAACTTTACCGACTACGTTGCGTACTCAGAGCGTAAACGGACGAGATGGGAACGTTTTCTCGACAAAATTAAGCCACGTTCTGCTGCCATGCGTACCACAATTTTGGTACTGCTGGTGGTGTTCTTTAGCCTCTTTATGTCATTGTGGTTTTTTTGGCGAACCCTCTATTTACCCGAAATTCAACAGCATGCCCGTTATTTGGCTGTTGAACTCGAGCTAGTGAACAACCCTAATATACGTATTTTTCATCGTGATACAGAAGTTGATGTTGATACTTGGCTGCGTAATCGGGTTGGCATTGAATATATAACCGACCCTAAAGAGTATCCAAGCGTTCGCGATAAAGTCATTGCAGAGTTTTTTACCAACCAAGTTGAACAAAAACTTGCAAATGAAATTGGCGCAAAAGACGTTACAGTTTACTTCCAGTTTAAACCTAGCCCACGCATCTGGATTCAAACACCAGAAATGCATGGCAATTGGGTTCGTGAGCCTTTAAAAACCTATGCAAACTATAGTCCTGAGCTATTAATTGGTTGGGTTGTGGGTGTGCCATTAGTTTCGGCCATCATTATTTTAATTTTGATTCGTCAAATGAACCGCCCATTACGTCGTTTGCAAAATGCTGCCAACGAATATAGTAAGTCTGGAACAGCACCATATTTAGATACTAACCATGGCCCTTTAGAAATTCGCCAGGTAAACCAAGCATTTAACCGCATGGTGTATACACTTGAGCAGACCGAGCGTGAAAGACGGATTATGCTAGCGGGTATTTCACACGATTTAAGAACCCCGCTTACACGTATTCGTTTAACCGCTGAAATGTTGCCTGATGAATTTCTACGTGAAGGTTTGGTCTATGATGTAGATGATATGGATGCAATTTTGAATCAGTTCATCTCGTATATGCGGGATGGTTCAGATGAAGAATTAAAAGACACCAATATCAATATATTATTGCAAGAATTAATTGTTCAATTTAAACCGCTTGATATTCGTTTTGAGGTGCAAGATGTTCCGATTATTCCTGCACGTAGCCTTTCTTTAAAACGTCTGATTGCCAACCTCATTAATAACGCAAAACGTTATGGTGCGGAACCAATCGAACTCAGCGCCAAAGTTGAAAATGAACATATTTTAATTACGGTTGCTGACCATGGTGAAGGCATTCCAGAAGATCAGATTGAAGAATTAATGCAGCCATTTGTAAGAGGTAACTCTGCCAGGACCATTCAAGGCAGTGGTTTAGGCCTTGCAATTGTTAAGCGTATTGTCGACATTCATCAAGGTGAAATTCAAATTCATAACCGTGAACAAGGCGGTTTAGAAGTGATTATTTCATTACCTATTCCAAAACCAGCGGCCGAAGAAAACACAACGCCAAATCCTTTGGAAAAAATTAAACAAACTTTAAGTGAGCGCTTCTAATTTGATCAATTGATCATTTAAAGCGCTATTTTAAAATTTATTAAATACTAAATAAATCAATGTATTAAAAGTCATAAAATAAATTTATACCGCCATTTATTTAAAAAATTAGACCTTAGCCTAACACCTATGCACTTTTCATTTTTTCATAGCTAAAATCCGGTATGTTTTGACAATATTGAGGATGTCCAATGTCTTTAAGTCGTATTCGCCTAGCTTCTCTTCATGACAAGGTCATCAGTGCTGAACAAGCTGCGCAATTCATCGAAAATGGAATGACTGTTGGTATGAGTGGTTTTACTCGTGCTGGCGAAGCTAAAGCTGTTCCTCAAGCACTTGTAGAGCTTGCAAAAAAGAATCCGTTAAAAATCACGTTAATTACGGGTGCTAGCTTAGGTAATGACTTAGACAAACAACTCACGGAAGCAGGTGTTTTATCTCGTCGTATGCCATTTCAGGTAGACAATACTTTACGTCGTGCGATTAACAACGGCGAAGTTATGTTCATTGACCAACATTTATCAGAAACTGTTGAGCAAATGCGTAACCAGCAACTTAAACGTCCAGATGTTGCGGTGATTGAAGCAATTGCAATTACTGAAGATGGTGGCATTATTCCAACAACTTCTGTGGGTAACTCTGCAAGTTTCGCAATTTTTGCTGAAAAAGTTATTGTTGAAATCAATACCTCTTTAAGCGAAAGCTTTGAAGGTTTGCACGACATCTATATTCCAACTTACCGTCCAACACGTACGCCAATTCCATTAACAAAAGTGGATGAGCGTATTGGTACAACAGCCATCCAGATCGATCCTGCAAAAATTGTAGGTATTGTCTTTAACGATACACATGACTCACCATCAACAGTCACTCCTCCAGATGATGAGACTCAAGGCATCGCAAATCACCTGATTGCTTTCTTTGAAAAAGAAGTTGCTGAAGGCCGTTTACCTAAGAACCTTGGTCCATTACAAGCAGGAATCGGTTCAATTGCCAATGCAGTATTAACAGGTTTAAAAGATTCTAATTTTGAAGACCTCATCATGTACTCAGAAGTACTACAAGACTGTACTTTTGAACTCATTGATGCAGGTAAAATGAAGTTTGCTTCTGGTAGCTCAATTACCCTTTCAGCTAAATGTGGTGAGAAAGTTTTTGGCAATATCGAAGCTTACAAAGACAAATTAGTACTTCGTCCACAAGAAATTTCGAATCACCCTGAGCTTGTACGTCGTTTAGGTATTATCGGCATTAACACTGCACTTGAGTTTGATATTTACGGCAACGTGAACTCAACTCACGTATGTGGTACTAAAATGATGAACGGTATTGGTGGTTCAGGCGACTTCGCTCGTAATGCTCACTTGGCAATTTTTGTGACCAAATCAATTGCTAAGGGTGGCGATATCTCTTCTATTGTGCCAATGGTAAGCCACGTTGACCACAGTGAACACGACGTTGATATTTTAGTAACAGAGCAAGGTTTAGCAGACTTACGTGGCTTAGCACCTCGTGAACGTGCTCGCGCAATTATTGATAACTGTGTGCATCCGCTTTACCGTGATGCATTGAACGACTACTTTGATCGTGCCTGTGCCAAAGGTGGACATACTCCTCATTTACTTCGTGAAGCATTGTCTTGGCATGCAAACTTCGAAGAAACAGGTCAAATGCTTCAAGCGGCACCTGTTGCAAAATCAGCGTAAGCAATATTTTTAATTTAAGCACTCCTACGGGGGTGCTTTTTTATTTGTTTAAATTATTCACAACTACTGCTCAATTGCGTATTTTTATTTTATCTTTTCAATACATCA